>JASKZU010000224.1 GCA_030147455.1 Planococcus sp. (in: firmicutes)
TGCCATTTTTTCCACTCCTTGCGTTTTTTTTCGATCATCGGGCCGGTCACTAAGATGAGGCACACCAAGCAGTTGGCTAAGATGAATCGTAAATCCAAGTCCATGTCCGGATTTTCCGAGCTGCGCTGCTGCGCTGACAGCTTGGGCCACAGCCAGTTCGATTTCCCCGTCGACAGCAATCAGTACTACATCTTTTTCATGGGTAGCGGGAAGACCGAAAAAAGTAGGTTTTTCATTGCGCCCTATGCCTTTCGCATACAAAACAGAAGCCCCATCAGCACCTGCTTTCTTAGCGGCGGCAATCGCGCTGCGGGAAGCACCTCGTTTTATGATAGCTACCATTAGTTTATGATTCAGGTTCATGTTCTTTTTTCTCCGCCTTTCGGTTAAAGAGTAATCCCACAATCAATACAGCAATGATGGGTGTGAGGGCCACAAGGGCGATCATCCCAAATCCATCGACGAGCGGATCGCGCCCTTCGATGACGGACGCAATGCCTACGGCGACAGAAACGATAAACGTGACGGTCATCGGGCCGGTTGCAACCCCGCCGGAATCAAAGGCGATCGCAATGAATGTCCGGCTTGAAAAGAAAATCAGCACGAGGGCGATTGCATAACCCGGGATGATAAAATACCAAATCGACCAGCCTGATAAGATGCGGACCATTGATAAAGCGATAGACAAGCCTACGCCTGTCGAGAGCGTATAAAGCATCACTTGAGCCGAAATATATCCTCCTGTTTCACTATCGACTTCATCGTTCATGATGCGGACAGCCGGTTCTGCGAAAGTTGCTACAAACCCAAGTAAAAAGCCGATTGGGATGATGAGCCAGCGCTGATTCCAGTTTCCTAACTCGGCTCCCATCAACTCGCCAAAAGGCATAAAGCCGACGTGTACGCCCTGAAGGAAGAAAGCGAGGCCGAAAAAAGTGAGCACAAAGCCGGTAACCGTCTGCAAGACGCGTTCTTTCGGCAGCTTCAGCATAAACAATTGAAAGACTCCAAAAAATATAATGAGCGGGAGCAATGCCAGGCTGACCTCAAGCAAAACACCCCCAAAACCTTGGAAAATGTGCAAGTTCATCGGTACAACACCCCCAAGATCATTACGGCGATAATCGGGCCGATGGAAGCAAGTCCAATCAAGCCAAACCCTTCACCGCTGCTTGGTTTATCAGAACGAAGGACAGAAGCGACGCCGATTCCGAGTGCCAAAATAAATGGCACAGCCATAGGGCCTGTTGTTACGCCGCCAGCATCAAACGAAATGGGAATAAAGTCTTCTGGAACGAAGAATGCCAGGGCAAACACCAACGTATAGCCGCCAATCAAAAGGTAATGGATGGGAATGCGGAAAAGCGTACGGACCATGGCAAGTGCAACAAAAATAGCAAGACCGATCGATACAGATAAAATTAACAAGTTTGTTGGAATAGCTCCGCCAGATACGTCGTCGATCTGATTGGCCAAGACGCGTACGTCCGGTTCAGCAACGGTAACGGCAAGCCCCAAAACGAGCCCTGTTCCAATAATCAGCCAAGGCTTTTTTGTCAGTGGCAGTTTTTTTCCAATCATTTCGCCGATCGGCAGCAGGCCTGCATTCACTCCGAGCAGAAACAAGAAAAAGCCGGTGCCGACAAAAGCAACGCCGATCAAAAACTGGAGCAATGCCTCGAGGGGAAGACGAATAAAAAATACTTGCAGCAAGACGACCACAGCGGTTACTGGGAAGATTGCGGATGCCACTTCCTTGAAAGTGTGTTTGACATTATCCATGAAGCATCTCCTTTTTTCGTATTTTGGATAGAAGCTATACTCTGTTTAGCACCTGCATCCTATATTTTTGAATTCAATAGAGATATAGTGGAGAAAAAGAAAAGCGCCAGGGGGGAACCACATTTATGAAAAAACAGAAAAACACCCAACCAATGCTTCCGCAGGAACTTGAACTGTTGTCTTATATTGAAGCATTAGATGATGGATATGTCCACGATGGCCGATTCGCCGGAGAAGAATTGGCTGCCGAAAAAGTTCATGCAGATCGTGTGTGGTTCGAAAACACACGGTTTTTGGACGGAGATTGGTCGCGCAGCGAATTTACAGATGCAGTGTTCGTAAACTGTGATTTATCAAATGCCGATTTGAGCAGAACCGTTTTTCATCGAACAAGGTTTGAAAATTGCCGTCTGATCGGCGCAGATTTTACCGAAAGTGCGATTCGTTATACAGAATTTACTGGATGCCGTATGGATTATTCTGCATTCGGTTTTTCCAAGATGAACGAAGTAGCTTTTAACGAAAGCCTGCTGTTGGAAGCCGATTTTTATACGGTGGAATTGAAAAACTGTGAATTTTTTCAAAGCAAGCTGGATGGTGCCAACTTTACCAGCAGCCCTCTCCGCTCTGTTGATTTGAGAACAAGCCATTTTGACGAGTTGCAGGTTTCGATGGAATTGCTTAGTGGGTGCAAAGTATCTACAGAGCAAGCTTTGCACTTTGCTGAAAAGCTGGGGCTTAAGATTTCTGGATAAAAATTAGATTTAATTTAGGTTATTATACCTATTAATATGACAAAAAATATATCTAATGTATACAGTTCACTAAATATTCATTCTATTTTAAAATATTATCCAAAAGTGATTGAATATTCATTTTGCTTGCAGTATATTTAAAATAATTAGAAACTTACTAAAGAGAGCAGGCACAACCTATGAAACAGCTAAGCAAAAAAATAAAAGACTTAAGAGAATCCCGCAACCTTTCGCCAGAGCAGCTGGCAGATCATCTTGGCTTTGCTAAAAGTGCCATATGGGCTTACGAAAGCGGAAAAAAACAAGTTTCCATCGTTCACTTGGAGCGGCTCGCAGATTTTTTCGAAATCTCGGTGGACAGTTTGTTGGATCGCAACGAACGCATGATTAATGTTGATCTTCAAAATACAAATTTTCTAAACGAATATACGTTGATGCTTGATGACCAGCCATTGAACGAAACGGAACTGGCTGAAGCTGCATCTTTTATCCAAGTCAAGCGCCGCATGGGCAGCTATGGCATCGCTACACAATAAATTCTATCCCTTTTCTGGAAACAGAAAAGGGATTTTTTTGTGGAAAGCTATGGATGAATTGTTTTGGGCAGAATTATCTGTCAAAATATACAGTAACTAAGGAAACGGGCGGTGAGCATGTGAAAAGAGTCATTATGTATGAAACATACCGCTTGGGAATTCTCATCGACCATTTAAAGGCAGAAGACTTGATCCGTCAAATAGATGAATTTATAGATGAAACGCCAATCGAGCAAATTCCGCATATTTTTTATGTGTTATCGCTGACGAGCAATAGACGCCGAATGATTGAGCTATTGACCGATTTGGCGCGCGGAGCTGATGAAGAATTGCCGGCGTCAATTATCGCCGGTATTCTGTATGAACACAGAGAGCGATATACAGTAGCGGAATTGTACGGCAAGGTGGGTATGCTCGGGTCATTGCTGGAAGATACGGATAACGAAGCAGCGGGAAGTTTCCGTGAATTGACGGAGGCATATGCTGAACTGCAGGCAGCGTACGGTGGACGTTTTAAACGGAAAAAAGCCCGTGAACGGATGCTGGCGCGCAGCGAAAAAATTCTGGAAGACACATTGTCTCAATATGCTGCTTTTGCAGAAGAGATGGACCGAAAAGAATGGTGGTTTGCATAACCCTGTTTATTTGAGTTGCTGCGGGGAAGACTATAACTAGCAACTATTAGAAGCAGGAGGAACTTAACATGGGTAAAACTATTTTTATTACAGGAGCTGGAAGCGGGCTTGGAAAAGGCGCA
>JASKZU010000276.1 GCA_030147455.1 Planococcus sp. (in: firmicutes)
AGAAAAACAAGATGACCGGCACGATGCCTGACAGGAACGGCGACGGAATCAATTGGCCTTCTTCGCCGCGCACCGGGGAATCCGGCCAAAACACGAGCAATGCCACGAGCCCCAAGTAAACCATTCCGGCAATAACAGCGTTCAGCAAGCCTTTGTTTTCTTGTTTGGTGATCGGTTCGAAGGTTTTTTCATTTTTCCCTTTATACGTTCCAAGCCGCGGCTCGACCAATCGTTCGGTGATAATTGCACCGACAATTGCCAGGACGACGACTGATACACTCATGAAATACCAGTTATCGACCGGCGTAACGACCATCGATTCATCGATCACCTTGGCTGCTTCGGTTGAAATGCCGGACAATAGGACGTCTGTGCCATTGATCAGCATATTGGCCGTAAATCCGGCGCCTGTTCCTGCAAAACCGGCCGCAAGACCCGCCAGCGGATGGCGCCCGACAGAGACGAAGACCATCGCAGCAAGAGGCGGCACAAGGATAAAGGCAGCGTCGGAAGCCAAGTTCCCCATAATGCCCGTAAAAATCACGGCATATGTAATCAATGCTTTCGGAGCATTTAAGATGGATTTTTTTATGGCGGTTTCCATCAAGCCGACACGTTCAGCCAGTCCAATGCCCAGCATCATAACCAGGACAAGGCCGAGCGGAGCAAAACCAGTAAAGTTGTTGATGGTCTCTGCCAGGATATAGCGGATGCCTTCTCCCGAAACGAGGCTTAGAATGGCTAATTCCTCACCGGTTCCCGGATGGACAACGGTAGTCCCAAAAGAACTGACCAGCCACGACAGCAGGACAATGAACACTGCCAAGTAGACGAAAATAAAGAATGGATCGGGCAAACGATTGCCCCACTTTTCAATTAAATTCAAAAACCCTTTTTTGTCTTGTTCTTGTGTCGGTGATACCATTGCCATTCCCCCCTTAATGTGTGGCTGTTTCAAAAAGCAGCCGGTAAATCTTTCGGGGGCGCCCGCGCCGTCCCGCTTCTTCACCGATTACTTCCGCTACGCCGATGCTTTCCAGTTCCCCCAAAATCCGGCGCGCATTGCGCTCGGTGCTGTTCATCCACTGCGAAAGCTCGAGCGCCGTCACTTCTTCACGCGCATAGTGGCGGGACAATGACTCGATGCGCGCAATAACCGTTTGGCTGATGGCTGCACCTTTTAACGCTTCTTGCCATTTGGCCTCGCTGCTTCTGCGGTTATAGTGGATCGAATCACCCGATAAATTAATCTCCGTCACTTTTCCGTCTTCGTTGATGTTGATGACGACGCCGTTGTCTTTTTCACGGACATAATCAAGCGCCAATCGGACATTTTGCTCGGATTCGGTTACGGTCCTGCCATAGCCGATGCCAATGCGTATCGGCAAGCTGCTGTTGGCGAGCACTTCTTTTTGCAGCTCTTGTGCGTTGTGCATTTTCCCGTACAATTCGAGTTCGCCGCGCGTTGTGTAAATAAAATATACGCCGTTCCCCATGCTGACTTTCGAGCCTTTGATTTGTTCGGTAAAATCGATCAGTACACGGTTCAAGGCCAACTCCTGGCGTTCGATCTTGAACGGCGTCTTATGCTGCTGCGTGCGGCTCGGGTAGATGATTTCAATGCCGATCATCGCCAGCTGCTTCATGCGGTAGATGTCCGACAAGCTGCGTTCTTTAATAACGGAGATTGCCCGGTGCGCTGCGAGTTCCGATACACTGATGCGGTAAACCGGGATGTTTTTGGCCTTCAGGCCGTTATATACGGCATGAACACAAGTAAGCGCCGCCTTGATGGCGCCCGACCGGTAAAGCGCTTCGTGAAAATCGATGAGCTCTTCTGCCGGGATATAGCCAAGTTCCGGAGCGGTATAGATTTCCATTTTCTCTAAATCAAAATCCTTCAGCATCTTCAGCACTTCAATGCGCGGCACCGAATCGACGCTGATGCTTGAAAGTACGGCTCCTTCCTGCATAAAGGCATCGAGCATCGTGCCGAGAAGGCTGGTGCCGTGAAGAAGGATGTAATCCGCGTGATTGGCATCGACCAGCTTTTCTTTTAAAGCAAAATGATAAGGTGCCGGGCCGGAAAACAGCCAGTGGTTGATGCGTCCCGACTGCTCAGTCAGGATAGTTTTGGTTTCTTCAGTATGCTGGTAGATAAAGGGGATTAATTCAATGCCTTCAAGGCCGCTTGCCGCTTTCATCGTTTCATTGACCGAGTCATTTGGTCCAATCAATCCAACTTTAACTTTCTGTGCCATGCTGCGTTTCCCCCATCAAAAATCTGGCCAACAGCTCCACGCCCATTTTCAAGTCATCGGTTGTTGCATATTCTTCTGGATGATGACTGAGGCCGTCTTTGCATGGAATAAACAACAGCCCGCTCGGCCAAACTTTGGCCATGTTCATGACATCATGGCCGGCCCCGCTGTCCATGGGATGCGGCAAATAAGCTTCATGGTCGCCGGCTCTAATGAGCGAAGTGCGAATATGTGCGTCCAGTTCAACCGACGGATTGTCAACCAGCACATCGATTGCAATAGCTACGTTAAATTCTTTTTCGATTCGCCCGCATTCTGTGCGGACCGCATCTGCCATCTGCCGTTTGAGTTGATCGTCCACGCTGCGAATGTCGATGCCGGCTGTCACAGACTGAGGAATGACATTCATTGAGTTGGGAGCTGCTGTAAGCGTGCTGACAGTAGCAACCAGTGCAGGCTCGTAAGCATCGTTCAATTGAAGTGCCGTCTCGCGGACAAATGAAATCAGCGGAGCCGACGCAGCGAGTGCATCCTGCCGCTTGTCCATCGGCGTCGTGCCGGTATGCCCTGCTTTTCCAGTAATTTGGACCGACAGCCGGACCGGACAAGCGACGCCGTTTACAACACCGTAATCTTTATGGTGATCGGTAATATGCATCCCTTGCTCAATATGAAGCTCGACAAAGCATTTCAACTCGGAGGCGCTTCTTTTTGCCTGCTGCATCGCGTGCCAATCAAATCCTTGGCTGTTGACGGCCGCTTCCAACGTAATGCCGTTTTGATCTTCGAGCGAACCGATCGCAGGGTCGAGCTGGCCGCTCATTGCTTTGCTGCCGAGCGTCGAGACGCCAAAACGCGAAGATTCTTCTGAACGGAAGCAAATGACTTCTATCGGCCGATCGGGCATATAATCCGCTTCGCGCAATAGTTTAATCGCTCCGAGCGCACAGACAATGCCTGCCGCTCCGTCAAACGCACCGCCGTTTGGCACCGTATCCAAATGAGATCCGGTCGCAACAGCAGCTTTGCCGCCAGGCACATCCCAGCGCGCAAGAACATTTCCCGCTGCATCTTCTGAAACGGCCAACTCAAGCTCACCAGCAATTTCTTTAAAGACAGCGATGGCCGCCGTTTCTTCATTTGTATAGCCTTCGCGGGTAAAGCCCCCTGGCCGGACTAGCGCATTGCATGAGTTCAGTCGCTTTAACTGTTCATTCAGCCAATTCTTCACGGTCAACCTCCTCTTCCAGCAAATAGCGTGTCGTGCGAATCAAGGTTTCAAGCCCTGCCGTGAGAGCTCCTTCATGATAATCAAAGCTTGGATGGTGATGGCCTGCCGGCAGCGGGCTGGCAAATATCATAAATGCGGCCATCCCGCCGCATTGGCGTACACGTTCGATCATATATGTCACATCTTCAGACGCTCCAATTGCCAATTCCGGAATGACGGTGACCGCCTTCGATCCGCTGCAGGCTTGCGCTATCATAGCGGAAAATTCCAGATCGGCTTCTGCCGTAATCGCTTTTCCCATCTGTTTGATGGAAAGCTCCACATCATGGAGCATAGCAGTAGCCTGCAAAATCCGCTCGGCGTGTTCTTCCATATACGCATTTAATTCATTCGTCTCGCCGCGCGTTTCAATTTCCATGACTGCTTGATCTGCAATGATGTTGCGTCCAGACCCTGCGTGCAGCGTCCCGACGTTGATACGGGTTGCTCCGTCTTTATGGCGTGGTATGGCATGCAATTGCAAAGCTGCCGTCGCCGCTGCCAGGAGCGCATTGCGTCCTTCGTTCGGCTCCAAGCCGGAATGCGCAGATCTCCCTGTAAACGTGACATCGATTTTCGAACTGGCCAAAAAGCGCGACGCGGCAGCTGCGACTACTCCTGCAGGTTCAGGGTGGATGCCGACGTGCCCGCTAAGAAAATAATCTACATCGTCCAGCCAGCCTTTTTCGACCATTGCTTTTGCCCCGCGGCCGCCTTCTTCTGCCGGTTGAAACAACAGCGTAAACTTCCCACTGAGTTTATCCTGGTTTTGAACAAGGTATTCAGCCATTCCGAGGCCGATCGCTGCATGGCCATCATGGCCGCACGCATGCATCACTCCCGGCCGTTCCGAACGAAAGTTCAGATTTTCCGGCACATGCTGCTCATTTGCTGCTTCTTCGATCGGCAAGGCATCGATATCAAACCGGTAGGCAAAACAGGGACCCGGCCGTCCTGTATCAAGTACGGCAACCAAACCTGTATGGCCGCCTGTCATTTTTTCCAGAAATGCCTCCGGCACACCGGCTTTTCTTGCACGCTGCTCATTGAGTTCAAGCACAGATGGTTC
>JASKZU010000232.1 GCA_030147455.1 Planococcus sp. (in: firmicutes)
TAATTATTGGAAAGAGGTGAGGGATTATGGTGACTTTTACAGTTTGTGCTGATCGCAACGCAATAGCTCTGCCCATCCCCTCTCCAACGGTATATCGCTGACGATATGCTTCTTCCTTGTGCGTAATCCGGAGACCATGGCTGAGTTATTGCTGCCATGGTTTTTTATTATGCATTTATTTAGGAGGAAGTTATCTTGACCATTATTAAACAATACGGCTGGAACGACCGTTTCGATCAACTCGTTCCCGAACATCTAGTTGCGGGGCGCATCATCTCAGAGCACAAAGGCGGTTACCGCGCCGTCACCGAACAAGGCGAATGGTTCGCCACATTATCCGGCGGATTCCGCCACAGCCATCACTCCGGCGAATTTCCATGTGTTGGAGACTGGGCCGTCTTAGAGCAGCTGCCGGGCGAAGCCAAAGGCGTTGTTCACCAGTTGCTGCCCCGACATTCGCATTTTGCCCGAAAAGCAGCCGGTGAAACGTCCGAACTGCAAACGGTCGCCGTGAACATCGACTACGTGTTTCTTGTCATGTCGTTAAACCATGATTTTAATTTGCGCCGTCTTGAACGCTATCTTGTGGCGGCATGGGATTCCGGCGCGCTTCCTGTCATCGTGCTGACAAAAAGCGATCAATGTCCGGATACAGCTACGTTTTTGGAACAAGTTCAAACCGCGGCAATCGGTGTAGATGCATTTGCCGTTTCGGCTTTGACCGGCGAGGGAATGGACAAATTTTCCCGCTATTTGACCGATGGCAAAACCGGCGCTCTGCTGGGTTCATCGGGCGTTGGGAAATCTTCGCTGATTAACCGGCTGGCAGGCAGCGACAAAATGGCAGTGCAGACAATACGCGAGGATGACAGTAAAGGCCGGCATACGACCACTCACCGAGAATTGGTGCTGCTGCCAAACGGCGGCTTGTTAATTGACACGCCCGGCATGCGCGAATTTCAACTCGGCGACTCGATGGATGGCTTTGATGCCAGCTTCCAGGACATCGCATTTTTTGCCGACCAGTGCCGGTTCCGCGACTGCAGCCATCAGAACGAACCCGGTTGTGCTATCCAAGCAGGGCTCGCATCAGGTGAATTGCCGGAAGACCGTTACCGAAGCTATGTAAAATTGATGCGTGAACTGGAATACATCGAACGAAAAAGCGACGCAGCGAAAAAGCAGGCCGAACGTTCTGTCTGGAAGCAGCGCACTAAAGAATTGCGCAGCCGCCCCGACAAAAAAAGATAAAAGACTGCCAGGCGATGAGGTTCCATCGCCTGGCAGTCTTTTTGCCTGTTCTTTATTTGTCCGTTTCCGTCAAGCCGTGCTTAACCGCATAAAGCGCCGCTTGTGTACGATCCTGCACTTCCAATTTGATAAAGATGTTGGAAATATGCGTTTTCACCGTTTTTTCCGTTACAAACAGCGCTGAAGCCACTTCACGATTGCTCTTGCCCTTAGTGAGTTCCGCAAGCACTTCCGCTTCGCGCGGCGTTAATGGATGCAGCGTGTGCGGCAGCGGATCCACGGGCGCCTTGGCCAGTTCGGAAGAAGCTTTTGGGTGCAGCGTATGCTCACCGCGCATCAACACACGAAGAGAATCCACCAAATCATCCGGTTCGATATCCTTCAGCTGATAGCCCGCTGCCCCTGCCTCCATTGCCGGCACAATATGGTCGCGGTCTGAAAAACTCGTCAGCATCAAGACGATGATTTGCGGATGGGCTTCTTTGATTTTACGCGTTGCCTGGATCCCGTCCATTTCCGGCATAACCAAATCCATCAAGACGATATCCGGCTGCAGCTTAGCTGCCAGTTCAACCGCTTCGACACCATTGGCTGCTTCACCTACCACTTCAATATCTTTTTGCGTTTTGAGGAAAAACAGCAAACCTCTTCTGACAACGTGATGATCGTCTGCTATCAATACTTTCATATATGCCACCCCTTAATACGGAATCCGCACCAGAATTTCCGTTCCTTTGCCGATGGCGCTCGACCAATCGGCAGTGCCGCCTTCCGCTTGTGCACGGTCGCGTATGCTTTGCATGCCGATTGACGGAATCATGCCATGGTCTGTTGAAAACCCGCGCCCTTCGTCTTTGACGACCATCAGCACGTCGGTCGACGTAATCGTTAAATACAGCTCGACTGAATGGACGCCTGCGTGTTTACGCGTGTTGTTGAGCGCTTCCTGTGCAATCCGGAACAGCGTTTCTTCTGTGCGCGACGGCAATTGAATCACGCCGGACACTTTGGTCTTCATTGTGAGCCCGAGCATTTCCCCGTACGCTTTGATCGCATCCAGCAAGCCGCTCTCAAGTCCTTTTGGCCGCAGTTGCCATATCAGCGCCCGCATTTCGTTGAGCGCTTCCTGGCTTAGGTGCTGGATATCTCGGAACGTGTTTCTTACCGCTTCGCCCTCCGCCATTTCACTGCCGCCCCTAGCCGTCAGCGTAACGGAAAACAGCAGCTGGTTGACGGAATCATGCAAATCCCTAGCCAGCCGGTTGCGCTCTGTAACAAGCGCCAGTTCCTGCTGCTGTTTGGTCAGCACGATCCGCTTGATGGCCGAACCGATTTGAAACGCAACCGATTCCAACAATGCCAGTTCGCCAGTTGAGAATCGCACAGTGTCAGCCGCGGCAATATTCAAAAGCCCAAATTTCTCCTGTCCTGATTGCAGCGGCACTGTTGCATGGTGGGAAATGCTGCCGATTTTCCCGTTTTCCGCTTTAGCATTTTCAAGGCGCTGGCAGGCGATGATATTTGATGCTTTTTCCAGATCGCCTTTATGGTAGCGCTTGACGCACCAGCAGCCGCCTTTTTTCAAGTGGCGGCAGTCTTCTTCACCGAGTGCATCGGGCAAATAGGCTTCAGCCACCAGCCGGTGCTTGCCGTCTTCATCGATAAAGAAAATCCATGCTGTTTCAAATGTGGAATTCTGCAAAAGCTTGTCGATGGCTCCGTGCAGCATGCGATCCATGCTCGTTTCTTCGTTCAGCAGT
The DNA here is from genome assembly GCA_030147455.1 of Planococcus sp. (in: firmicutes). GTDB lineage: Bacteria > Bacillota > Bacilli > Bacillales_A > Planococcaceae > Planococcus. The sequence continues at coordinate 3,012 of JASKZU010000232.1, forward strand.
TCTGCAATTTCTTTTAGCAGCACTACGTCGGAATGCTGTTCAGGCACCATAAACGAATCCCTCCTAATCGTTATTGTACCGGCTATAGCCAGAAGACGCCTCATTCTTTCGAATGAAAAAGCTCCCGCAAAGGGGAGCTTTTTTAACGGTTGGAGACAAGATCAAGAAACGCCTCTTTTAATAGTTCAAGCTTTTCGTCGCTTTGCTGCTGGCTGTCTGCTTTAACGCCGAAGTAGTATTTCACTTTCGGCTCAGTGCCGCTTGGGCGTACGCATACCCAGGAGCCGTCCTCAAGAAAATACTTCAAGACGTTCGAGCGCGGCAAGACGATGGCTTCGCTTGTGCCAAGCGCAACGGCAGTACGTGTCCGGCTCTCATAGTCTTCAATCTTTTCGACAGCAATGCCGGCAATCGACTGCGGCGGCTGCTCACGCAATCCGTCCAGCAAGCGTACGATATCGCGTGTTCCTTCTATGCCTTTTTTCGTCACCGAGACGAGCAGTTCACGGTAAAATCCGTGGCGGCTGTAAAGTTCCTGCAAGACGCCGTAAAGCGTCATTCCATGCTTTTTGTAGAACGCTGCTGCTTCCACCAACAACAGGGTCGCCTGTACCGCATCTTTGTCGCGGGCGAAGTCGCGGATCAAGTAGCCATAGCTTTCCTCATAGCCGAACAGGAACGTAAACTCAGGCAGTGAATCGTTTTCGTTCAGCTTTTCACCGATGAACTTAAACCCAGTCAAGACGTCTTCGCTTGCAACGCCATAGCTGTTCGCCACCGCTTCCCCGAACCCGGACGTAACGATTGTTTTGAATATCCGGCCGTCTTCGGGCAATAAGCCCTTCGCCTTTTTCTGGCTCAGCAAATACTCGAGCAAGATGCCGCCGGTTTGGTTGCCTGTCAGCAATTCATATTGAGTGCCGGTCCAAACGGCCGCTCCGACGCGGTCTCCATCCGGATCGATGGCAATCAGCAAATCTGACGTGTGTTCTTCTCCGTATTGACGCGCCAAATCGAACGCAGCCGATTCCTCGGGATTTGGCGAAGCGACCGTTGGGAATTCCCCGTCCGGCGCCATTTGCTCTTCCACATAGTGAACGCCCGAATAGCCCGCTTCATCCAATACACGGCGGACGGTTTCACCCGACGCACCGTGAAGCGGCGTAAAAACCACGCTGATTGGCTGGACTTCCGATTCCTGTACAGTCAATACTTGGTCAATATAAGCCCGGTCCAAATCTTCGCCGAGAATATCGAGCAGCGTGGAATCATATTGTTCGTTATCAATGACTAGTTCATCTTCTACTTGACTGACAAACTCGATAACACGGTCGGCTGTTCCCAGATTCAACTGGGCCCCGTCTTCGCCATAGACTTTATAGCCATTGTATTCCGGCGGGTTATGGCTTGCCGTAATGACGATGCCCATAAAAGCATTCAGCTCACGCACCGTAAACGATAGCTGAGGCGTCGTGCGGGCAGACTCGTATACATAAGCCTGAATGCCTGCTGCTGCAAACGTGCGTGCTGCTTCTTCTGCAAACTGCGGCGACATGCGCCGATTGTC
>JASKZU010000326.1 GCA_030147455.1 Planococcus sp. (in: firmicutes)
TGCCAAGTCTAAATCGGCATCCTCCATGACAATCACAGCGTTTTTCCCACCCATTTCAAGCGATACTTTCTTCAAATGACGGCCGCCCATTTCAGCCACTTTCCGGCCGGTTTCTGTAGAACCCGTAAACGATATGACACGGACATGTTCGTGTTCGATCATTGCTGTGCCAACTTCAGACCCTGAGCCAAACACAACATTCGCCACGCCGTCCGGCAAGCCGGCTTCCTTGAAAATTTTAGCCATTTCGTAGGCCATCATCGGCGTTTCGGTCGCTGGTTTCCAGACAAATGCATTGCCCGCCACAATTGCCGGAAATGATTTCCATGTGGCAATTGCTACAGGAAAATTCCAAGGCGTGATAAGTCCTACGACGCCGATCGGCGAACGTACACTCATCGCAAATTTATCCGCCAGTTCAGACGGAGTGGTTTCGCCAAACAACCTCCTGCCTTCTCCAGCCATGTAAAATGCCATGTCGATTCCTTCCTGTACTTCCCCGCGGCCTTCTTCGATTACTTTGCCCATTTCTTTTGTCAGCACGCTTGCCAAATATTCTTTGCGCTCTTTCATCAAGCGCCCGATTTCGTATAGATAGTCTGCACGCTTCGGGGCAGGAACAAGCGCCCATTTCTTTTGAGCCGACTTTGCCGCTTGTACCGCCTCGTCTACAGCTGCAGCTGAAGAACGCTGGACTTCCGCCAGCTGTTCACCCGTAGCCGGATTGGTGACCGGTACAAATTCAGCTTTTTCTTCTGACTGGAATTCTCCACTAATAAAGTTCGTCAATTTCATGTTTATGTTCCTCCTAATCAATAAATGAAAACGTTCTCGCTACTTAGTAGTATTCCATAGAAAATCGGTAAATCCTATCTGCTTGGGCAAGTTCTTTTCTGTTGGAGGAAATCAAGCCGGTTTTGAATGGAATATCCGTAAAAGCGCAGATAACAGTTGACACTGACCATTCGTCATAGTCTAATCAATTATAGAGGTGATTAGAATGTACAAAGTACAGGAAGTGGCAAAAATTGCAGGCGTCAGTGTACGGACGCTGCATCATTACGACAGCATCGATTTGATGAAGCCGAGCAATATCGGATCGAATCGTTACCGCTACTACAACGATGAAGACTTGAAGCTGCTTCAGCAAATCCTGTTTTTAAAAGAACTTGGATTTTCACTAAAGAAAATCCAGGAAATCATTAAAAATGGCTATGACGCCGAATATGCGATGGCGCGCCATATTGAGTTGTTGGAACAGAAAAAATTCCGCATCGAGCAATTGATCGACAATGCAAAATCCACTCAGGAAGAATTTTCTTCCGGTATTGCGTTAAGCAATGAAGAGCGCTTTTCTGCTTTCTCGATTCGGTTGACGCCTGAACGCATCGACCTTTACGAAAAGCCAGAAGTCGAAGTTTCTGTCATTGAAGGACTCGAAGAAGCTGAAGAGGCATCAACTGGACAACCGCAAATTGTTCAAACCGAAAAAGAACAAGAAAATCTCGAAGAAATCGACCGGGAAGCGAACCGGATTTACCGGGCGGTTGCCGGGCTTATGCACTGGCCGGTGAGCGCGCCTGAAGTTCAGCAAGAAATGGCAGCTTATTATCATCTGCTGGACCGCTTTTACGACTGCACGCCGGCCATGTTCCGGAATTTGGCTAACTTATATGCGAACGACAGCCGCTATTCACGCACTATCGACCAGCACGGAGAAGCGCTGTCGGCTTATTTGAAAGATGCGATGCATCTTCACGCAGAAACTTTGCAATATGCGTGAACTTATCGGCCCGTGCAGCAATTGCGGAAAAGACGTTTATTGCCGCGATGGATTTTTGGATGGAATATATGTTGATGGCGAGCTGGTCTGCCATGATTGTGAAGAGCAAGAAGCGAACTGACTAAAAAACCCCTGAACGGAAAGTTTCCGTTCAGGGGTTTTCGTTTTATGAGTGAGCTGTTTCTTTAATGGCATCAAGACGCTGCTGTACTTGTTCTCCAGTCAATCCATGTTCAAAAGCATAGCGATTGCGCGGATGCTCGCGGCACTCGTCCGAGCATGAGCGCATGTATTTGTGTTCGTTTTCTTCTGAAGACAAAATTTTCGCGTTGCATTCTGGATTTGCGCAGTTTACATAGCGTTCACACGGCTCGCCAGTGAAATGGTCTTTACCGACGATCGTGTGTTCAACACGATTGACCGGTACGGCGATGCGCTCATCGAACACATAAAGCTGGCCGTCCCAAAGCTTGCCTTGCACTTCTGGATCTTTGCCGTACGCAACAATGCCGCCGTGCAGTTGGCTGACATCGTCAAACCCTTCACGCTTCATCCAGCCAGAGAATTTCTCGCAACGGATTCCGCCTGTGCAATACGTCAAAATCTTTTTGCCTTCGAATTGCTCTTTGTTGTCGCGAATCCATTCCGGCAAGTCGCGGAACGTTTCCACATCCGGGCGAACTGCGCCGCGAAAATGGCCAAGGTCGTATTCATAGTCGTTGCGCGCATCGATAACAACGGTGTCCTGCTCTTGCATCGCCTTGTAAAACTCTTCCGGCTCCAGGTAGTTGCCGGTCAATTCGTTCGGATTGATATCTTCTTCAAGCCCAAGGTGGACAATTTCTTTTTTAGCGCGAACGTGCATTTTTTTAAAGGCATGGCCCTCCGCTTCGTCTATTTTAAAGACGATTTCAGCAAAGCGCGGATCGCTCTTTACCATGTTCATATATTGTTCGGTCTGCTCAATCGTACCTGAGCAAGTTCCGTTGATGCCTTCTTCGGATACGAGAATGCGCCCTTTCAACTCCAGCTCCTTGCAAGCTGCCAAATGCTCAGCGGCAAACTCTTCCGGGTTTTCAATCGGTGTATAAAGATAATAAAGTAAAACGTTGTGTGTATGATTTTGCATGAATCATACCTCCTAATTTTCTATTTGGCGCGTTCCTTTAAAGCAGGAAAAACCTAGCCTATTTTACCCCACCCTACGCTAAATTTCAACTTTACTTGAGTTTTTGAAAACCTGCACAAAAAAGCCCCACTTGAGCAGCGGGGCTTCTAGATGTTAACAAACTCTATTTTTAACTGATAGGCCATTGGCGCAAGCAATCAATGCATTGCGGTTCAGCTCCATCATGGCATGGCGGGTTTCCACTGTGGCGCTGCCGATATGCGGTGTAACGGTGAGATTATCGAGTGTTTGGAGCGGATGGTCGAGCGGCAATGGTTCCTGCTCAAACACATCAAGTCCAGCTCCCCAAATGATTTTGTTTTTAAGCGCATCGTACAATGCGCGTTCATCAACAATTCCCCCGCGCCCGCAATTGATCAGAATCGCTGACTCTTTCATCAACGCCAGTTCGTGTTCGCCGATGAGCCCTTTTGTCTCTTCAGTCAACGGCGCCAGAATGACGACGTAATCAGAGCGTTTCAACAAATCTTCCAGCTCTGCATATTGGACATCTTCGAGGCTTCGGCGCGTGCGGTTGTGGTACATTACTTCCATGCCAAAACCTTGGGCGCGCCTGCATACGGCTTCCCCTATGCGCCCCATGCCGATGATGCCCAGCGATTTGCCATGAACATTTTGGCCGGTTAAGCCCATTGGGGTCCATGCTTGCCATTGCCCGTTGCGGACCGTTTTTTCGGCTTCGATCAAACGCCTTGCCGTCGCCAGCATTAATGTAAATGTTAAATCGGCTGTCGCCTCGGTTAATACATCCGGCGTGTTCGTAACGAGCACTTTATGTTCTCTAGCTGCATCCAAATCAATATTGTTATAGCCGACGGCCAAATTTGCGACAATCTTCAAATTCGGCGCCGCTTCAAACACTTCCCGGTCTACCTGGTCCCCAAGCATCGCCCATAAGGCTTCGGCCTCTTTTACTTCTTCCAGGAGTTTTTCACGCGGTGCATTCTGCTTTTCTTCTGTCCACATGCGAACATCATATACATCATGCAAATCCGCTACAGCTTGTTCAGGCAACTTCTGTGTGATAAATAAAATCGGTTTCATCCAGCTTCTCCACCTTTCTTTGTTATCGCGTTTCTCGGCGTGCTCCAGTTTGCCAATAACTTTCTAAGCTTGAGAACAATTGTTTCGCTCTCTCATGTGCGTTTATTCTCTATGTATTGACCAAACCCTTATCCATTAAACAGGCTTCTTCCCAAAAACAGCCATTTTCCAAGCAGAAAAAAAGCATCCGGAAAATCCGGATGCTTTTTGATCTGTTACATAGGTTTCTTGTCTTCTTCTTCCATTTTCTTCTCCATTTTCGCCAATTGGTTTTTCGCGAAGTCGCGGCCGCCAATTCCGAATGCGATAGCAAACGCTACAGCAAGTCCAGCAATAATGAACAAGAATGCAAGGTTGACGATGCTTGAAGCAAAGTTCAGCTGGTCAAGCGTCATGAAGATCGCAATAATGAAGATTGCATACTTAACGACTGCACCGATCAATTTGTTGCCAGATGCTTGCTTGATGTAGTTGCCAAGCATGCTTCCGCCCACAAGGCCAAGCCCCAAAATAATCAATGAGCTGATTAGAAGCGGCAAGTAGGCGATGATTGCACTGCCGATCGAATTCAAGACTTCAAGTTGCAATACGTTCATTGCTTCGACTACAAAGAAGATGATGATGATCGCTTGAACAACTTTGCCGATGATTTGCGCAATATCAAACGATGGTTTTTTCGTTTTGTCCGGGTTCAAGTAAGAAGAAAAACGGTTGATGCCAGTGCCATTCAGCAAGCTGACAAGCAAATCTCCTACAAATTTGGCAATAAAGACACCAGCCAAAATCAGGATGATGCCGACGAAAATGTTCGGGATCATTCCAAGCACTTGATTGAGCATCGCTACGATTGGTTGTGAAATCGACTGGATGTTCAACGTTTCAAGCGCTACAGTTACAATCGGGATCAGGACGATGACAAAGACAACGTTCGCAAGAACTTTAGCCAGCGTATTTTGGTCGCTTGGCGCCATACGTTCAGTTGAACCGGTCTTGTTTGTCATTTTGTTGAACCACTTGTCGATGTTCAAAGCAGAAAGCAAGCTTTCCACCAAACGCTTCACGAACTTCGCTACAAAGTAGCCGATCACAAGAATCAGGATAGCGAGGAACAAGTTAGGCAAGAAGGCCAGGAACTTATCCATCATGTTCGAGATAGGCTGCGCGACATTATGCATGTCCAACGCTTGCAAAACACTTGGAATAAACAGGATAAAGATTAGATAGTAAAGAATTTTTCCGATAGAGTCCAGTTTATCATCTGCGTCTTCCTTTGTTTTGGCCATATGGCCTTTGACCATAGCGTTGTCAGCGCCAAGTTTTTTAAGTCCTTTTGTAAAAATTGCTCTGACAATCGTTGCGACGATCCATGCAACGACAAGCAATAAAAGGGCACCGAGAAGGTTCGGGATATAGTTGATAATCGTATTCCCGACATTTCGGAATGAATTGGTTACATCATTCAAAT
>JASKZU010000328.1 GCA_030147455.1 Planococcus sp. (in: firmicutes)
GGATGAGATGCTCAAGGACATTTACAGCTACGAAGAAACATCTCAATTATACTTTGCAAATGATACCTATCTTGGCAAAATTCAAACCGACATCGACCGCGAGGAAACAAAGCTGGAAAATGTCTCGAAATATGCAATTGATGCCGTACTGGCAACCGAAGATGAATATTTCTACGAGCATGAAGGAATCGTCCCGAAAGCGATCATGCGCGGATTGTTCCAGGATGTATCCAACTCGGACAGCCAAACAGGCGGTTCAACGCTGACGCAGCAATTGATTAAAAACCAAATTTTAACCAATGAAGTATCCTACGAACGAAAAGCGAAAGAAATTCTCTTGGCGATGCGCCTCGAAAAATTCATGGGCAAAGAAGAAATCATGGAAGCTTACCTGAATATCATTCCTTACGGCCGCAATTCAGCCGGGATGAACATTGCAGGCATCGAGACCGCAGCAACAGGTATCTTCGATGTTTCGGCAAAAGACTTGAGTTTGCCTCAGGCCGCTTTTATCGCCGGAATCCCGAAAGCGCCTTATACGTATACTCCTTATGCATCCGGCGGCACTTTAAAAGAAGGCGAAGATTTGGATCCGGGCATCAACCGGATGAAGACCGTTCTCTATCGGATGTATGAAACAGGCTATATTACGGAAATCGAGTACGAAGAAGCGCTTGATTACGACATTGCCGCTGATATCAGAACAGGCGAGACGCGTTCTTACGATGTAGCTCCTCCAGTAACGGTGGAACTCGAAAAACGGGCAACCCGCATCATAATGGATGTTCTGGCAGAAGAAAACGGCATAGACCCAGAAACATTGACTCAAGACCAGAACTTGTACGAGGAATATGCGATTTTAGCGGACCGTGCTGTCCGTTCAAACGGCTATCGCATCCACTCCAGTTTGATCAAGGAACTGTATGACGCCCAGGAAAACACGCAAAAGGCATACCAGGGCTATGGTACGACATTGTCCGAGGACTATATCGATGAAAATGGCGATGCACAGACCCGCCAGCTTCCGGTACAGGTCGGCAGTGTCACATTAGAAAACAAAACAGGGCGCATTTTGAGCTTTGTCGGCGGCCGCGACCATGAGATCGAAAAGCTCAACCATGCAACGCAGGCATACCGGTCGATCGGTTCGACCGTTAAACCGCTTTATGTTTATGGTCCCGCCCTGGAAGCCGGTGCAATCGGCGCTGGCAGCCCGGTCGTCGATGTCAAGTTCACGCTGGACGACAACGGTTCGGACTACGAACCGGCTAACTTCGTGCCAACGAGCGAACAAGGCATCATGCCGGCGCGCGATGCGCTCGCTCAATCTCAAAACCTTCCCGCATTAAGATTATTGGCTCAAATCCGCGATGAAATGCCAATTCAATATTTAATGGATAACGGGTTTTCGCGTGTTAAAGAAAGCGATGCAGTTGTTTCTTCTGCACTTGGTGGAGGGATCCAAGGATCTGTAGAAGAAGTGGCCAATGCGTATGCCACTTTGGCAAACGGCGGAAAGCACGTCGAAACTTCGATGATCGACCGGATCGAAGATGCAGACGGCAACGTCATCTATGAACATGAGGCTGAAGCAAAAGATGTGTTTACGCCGCAAACTTCTTACGTACTGACCGATATGCTGCGTGAAGTCTTCAAAAACGACCGCGGAACTGCAAACCGTGCAAACGGGCTGCTTGACTTCAATGCAGACTTTGCAGGCAAAACCGGGACGACCCAAGAAACGCGCGATGTATGGCTGGTCGGTTATAACCCGAACGTTACGATGGGGCTATGGCTCGGCTATGATAAAGAAAAATATTCATTAGACAACTTCCGCAACCAAAACTTGCAGCCTTCAGTTCGCGTGAACCAATTGTGGGCTAACTTAATGAATACGACACACGATGTTGCTCCTGAAGTTATTGGCTCTGGCGACAGCTTCCAGCAGCCTGAAGGCATCGTCACACGATCGTTCTGCGGCATTTCCGGCTTTGCGCCGAACGATGCCTGCACGAAGGCTGGCCTGGTTCGTTCCGACTTGTTTATTGAAGACAAGCTGGTTCCGCAAGAAGGCGATGACAGCTTGGCGAGCGGATCGTACACAACCATTAACGGCAAACGCTATGCCGCTTTGTCCAGCACACCGAGCGAATTCACTTCAGGCGGCGGACTTGGCGTTTCTGAAGAATTCACCGACCGCATGCTGGCTCCTTTCGGCGGCGATGCAGGTAAATTGTTCCCAGGCAATTCAGCATTTAAAAATGTCGCATCAGGTGCAACATTCGATGCGGACAATCAGGCTCCAAATCCTGTCGGTGCTTCTATTAATGGAAGCCGGATTACGTGGAGCGATTCTTCATCAAACGACGTAGTCGGTTACCGCGTGTTCAGAAATGGCAGCCGCGTAGGCTCTGTCTCGGAATCCAGCAGCAATTCCTATAACGCATCCAGTCCGGGCAATTATACAGTAGTGGCTGTGGACATTACTGGCAGGCAGTCCCCGGCATCCAACGCTGTAAGAGTAGATGCGCCGAGGCGCGCGGCTTCATCGTCTCAGTCGCAGCGCAGCGAAACATCCGCGCGTGCACAGCAAACCGAATCCACTTCAAGCAGCAATTCATCTGATGAATCTCCTGCTTCTGACGAATCGGCGGAACCAGCCGAAGAGCCGGAAGAATCAGAACAAGCTGACGAAGCAGAGGCATCCGAAGAACAATCTGAGGATACTGAAAGCGAAGAAGATGGTGAATAACCAAAAAATCCCCTTCTGCAATATGCAGAAGGGGATTTTTTCGGGTCAATCTTCCATCGTCGACAAGTCGCCTGTCGGCAAATCTAGTTCCCAAGCTTTCAAGACACGGCGCATGATTTTTCCGCTTCTTGTTTTAGGAAGCTTGTCTTTGAATTCGATTTCTCTTGGAGCCGCATGTGCAGCTAATTCTTTTTTCACAAACTGCTGGATTTCTTGAATCAATTCTTCAGAAGGCTCGTACCCTTCTACAAGCGCAACAAACGCTTTGATGATTTCTCCGCGCACCGGGTCAGGTTTGCCTATCACTCCTGCCTCGGCCACTGCCGGATGTTCCAGCAGCTTGCTTTCTACTTCAAATGGGCCTACGCGTTCCCCTGAAGTCATAATGACATCATCGACACGTCCTTGGAACCAGAAATACCCTTCCTCATCCATATATGCAGAATCTCCGGATACGTACCATTCATCGTTCAAGAAATAAGAATCGTACTTTTGCGGGTTGTTCCAGATTTTGCGCATCATGGAAGGCCATCCTTTTTTAATCGCCAGATTGCCCATTTGGTTCGGCGGCAGCTCGTTTCCTTGGTCATCGACAATCGCCGCCACTACGCCCGGAATCGGTTTGCCCATCGATCCTGGTTTAATGGCCATGGACGGATAATTGCAAATGACTTGCGCTCCAGTCTCGGTCATCCACCACGTGTCGTGGATGCGCTTATCGAATACTTGTGCTCCCCATTTCACGACTTCCGGATTTAACGGTTCGCCGACCGACAATACGTGGCGCAATGTCGATAAATCATATTCTTTCACAAGTGCGTCGCCTGCCCCCATCAGCATGCGGAAAGCTGTCGGCGCACTATACCAGACCGTAACACCAAAATCTTCAATCGTTTGATACCAGGCATCCGGTGAAAAACGGCCGCCCAAAATCACTGTCGTCACGCCGTTAAGCCATGGCGAGAATACCCCGTAGGCAGTTCCGGTTACCCACCCTGGATCCGCTGTGCACCAGTAGATATCCTGCTCCTGGAAATCCATCACCCACTTGCCGGTCTGGTGCTGCTGGACCATGGCATATTGGGCATGCAGCACACCTTTTGGCTTGCCGGTAGAGCCAGAGGTATAGTGAAGAACCAATCCGTCTTCTTTATCCAGCCACTCTACTTCAAAACTATCAGAACAAGACGAAAGATGCTTGAGCACGTCTACGCTGCCTTCCTCTTCTGTTACCCCTTGTTCAGCGACCAGGAATACGGTCTTCAAGTTCGGCAGCCGGTCTTTCGGCACACGCGACAGCAATTCCGGTGTCGTAATGATCGCTTTCGCTTCGCTGTCATCAAGACGGTCATAGATGGCCCCTTCCATAAAGGCTTCAAATAACGGACCGACAATTAACCCCATCTTCAACGCCCCGAACATCAAAAAGTAAAGTTCAGGCGAACGCGGCATAAAGATAAAAATACGGTCGCCCTTCTCTAAGTTCGAATGGGCTTTCAAAAGGTTGGCTGCCCGGTTTGTCATGCGCTTCATTTCATAAAATGTATAGGACTCATTGCGGTGCTGGTCTTTATAATAAAGAGCGACTTTGTTTTTTCGTCCTGACTCGGCATGGCGGTCTATTGCCTCGTGGGCCATATTGACCTTGCCTGTCTCAAACCAGCTGAACTCTTTTTCGATTTCAGACCAATCGAAATTTGCCGCCTGTTCCGCATAATTATGTAGATGATGATTTCCTGGCTTTGCTGGTAACGCTTCCACTTTCACATCAACCACCCTTTCTATGTGTTTCTATATATTCTACCCCAACTTTTATGGGAAATGCTAATTATTTTAATTTTTTAGAAAATAGCGTGTATTTCCCTGTGCTTGCTTTCTTTTCCATCGCTCCATCATGTATACTGAAATTAATTGCAACCACAGGCGGTGAAAAAATGAATCATAAGAAAACGTATAATGCGATGGAATTGAAAACAAAGCATGGCCCCGTGATCATTGAAGGACCCGTTCCTTCAAGGGAATTAAAAGAGCTGGATTTTCACGAAGGGCTAGTCGCTTTCCGGCCACCCGAACAACAGCATAAAGCTATTGCTGAAATTGCTGATTTGCCGGAAGGCCGCATCTTGATTGCACGCGACCAGAATATGATTGTGGGCTATGTGACATTTCTTTATCCTGATCCACTAGAGAGATGGTCAAAAGGGAATATGGAAAACTTGATTGAGCTTGGCGCTATTGAAGTAATTCCGAAATACCGGGGTTCGGGTGTTGGCAAGGCTCTTCTTCAAGTGTCGGTAATGGATGATATCTTTGAGGATTTCATTATCATCACGACAGAATACTATTGGCACTGGGATTTGAAAGGAACCGGCTTGAACGTTTGGGAATACCGCAAAATCATGGAAAAGATGATGCAGGCCGGCGGGCTCGAATATTTTGCGACAGACGACCCTGAAATCAGTTCCCACCCAGCCAATACGTTAATGGCCAGAATCGGATCACGGGTCGATCCTGAATCGGTCCAAAAGTTCGACCAACTGCGTTTCATGAACCGTTACATGTACTGAAACTTTGAAGGGGTGTTTGCATGCTAGTCGAAGAAATCATGAAAACAGACATTTTCACGCTTCGTTCGGATCAAACCGTTAAAGACGCCGTGAACTTATTTGATGAAAAACGGATCCGTCATGCACCGGTTGTCGATGATGGCCGTGTCGTAGGCATCGTTACAGACCGTGATTTAAAAGATGCCCTTCCTTCTATGTTTACCGTGTCGCCTAAAGGAGAACCTTACAAGAAAAAGGTTGCAGACATCATGACCCGAAATCCGATCGTTGCCCACCCTTTGGACTTTGTAGAAGAAATTGCGCTGCTTTTTTACGAGCAGAAAATCGGCTGCCTGCCGGTTGTCAGCCAAAACGAGTTGGTCGGATTCTTGACAGAAACCGATTTGCTGTATACGTATATCGAGCTTACCGGCGCCCATCAGCCCGGATCGCAAATCGAAATCAAAGTTCCTAACCGCTCAGGTGCCTTGTATGAAGTAAGCAAGGTATTTTATGAGTACAAAGTGAATGTGCTGAGTGTTCTCGTTTACCCCGACCGCGAAGATCAGGCCAATAAGATTCTGGCCTTCCGGATTCAAACGATGAACCCTCTTTCCATAGTGGAAGATCTCCGAAAAGAAGGCTTTGATGTTTTATGGCCCAACCTTCACCAGGGATGAAACACGCTGTTTTTATCTTTTCAGAAGATCAATTGGGGTATAAATTTTCTGAAACGCATCCATTCAACCAAAAGCGCCTTGTCCTGACAATTGATTTATTGCGTGAGATGAATGCACTTTCGGATGACGCCATTGTCCCGGCCAGAACAGCTACTGACGAAGAATTGCTGCTTGCCCATGACCGGCGCTATATCGATGTTGTTAAAAAAGCGAGCCGTGGCGAGGTCACGCCGGAAGCTGGAGAAGCTTATGGCATCGGTACTGACGACACGCCTATTTTCGAAAACATGCATGAGGCGAGTGCGCGCTTGGTTGGCGGGACGTTGACTGCAGTCGATCAAGTAATGGAAGGCAAAGCCCAACATGCATTGAACCTTGGCGGCGGTCTGCATCATGGATTTCGCGGCAAAGCATCCGGATTTTGCATTTACAACGACAGCTCGGTTGCCATTCATTATTTAAAGCAAAAATACGGCGCACGCGTACTGTACATTGACACCGATGCGCATCACGGAGATGGCGTTCAATGGTGCTTCTACGATGATCCGGATGTATGCACCGTATCGATCCACGAGACGGGCCGCTACCTGTTTCCCGGCACCGGCAACATTAATGAGCGAGGAAGCGGCCAAGGGTACGGAACTTCTTTTAATTTTCCAATCGATGCATTTACGGAAGATGAGTCGTTTTTAGACGTTTACCAGACAGCGATGCGGGAGATTATGGAACATTTTAAACCGGATGTTATATTGAGCCAAAACGGTGCCGACGCCCATTACCTGGATCCGCTGACCCATTTATGCAGCACAATGAAAATCTATAATGAAATTCCGAAAATTGCACATGAACTCGCGCATGAATATTGCGGAGGCAAATGGATCGCTGTCGGGGGCGGCGGATATGACATCTGGCGCGTTGTACCGAGAGCCTGGTCGCTCCTATGGATGGAGATGAATAACTTCCCTTTGCCAGGCGGCGCGCTGCCACAAGCTTTTCTGGACCGCTGGCAGCATGAATCTCCTGTTCCACTGATCGGAACATGGGAAGATCCTGAAAATATGTACAAGGCTATCCCGCGAAAAGCGGAAATCACTGAAAAAAATGAACAGATGTTGAATAAAGCATTATATATGATTCGCAATCAATAAAGCAGCATATAAGAAACCGCCGTTCGGAAGGATTGTTACGAATCCTGCCAGAACGGCGGTTTTTATTGGAAGCAAAGCCCATCCCTATTCTTGTTTAGTGGATTGACG
>JASKZU010000243.1 GCA_030147455.1 Planococcus sp. (in: firmicutes)
TGCATCGATATTACATCGCCGCTATACAATTACGCAGGGGACGGCATGCGCGGGCGAGGCGGATGCAAATATATTTGGATCGATAAAGTGAATGGCTTCGGATTTGGCGACGATGGCGTGACAACGCATCACAGCGATTTTATTTTCATTTCCAACTGCCATTTGTCCGACCCGAGCGGAAAAGCCCATAAAAAAGGATTTTCCAACTCAAACGGCATTGAAGTCGACGATGGCTCGAGGCATGTCTGGCTGTTCAATAATTCAACGTCTCGCTGTTTTGGCGGCGTCGAGATAAAAGCGCATGCCAACTCATCGGCCGCATCCGGCGTATTCATCTCCGGACATTTATCGGTCAACGACAACCGCTCTTATAACTTTCGCCATATCGGCCACCACTTGAAAGACGATCCCGAATCGCTGTCGGCATTTAACATTAAAGCACAGCGCCTTGTTTCGCTTGCGCCGGTGGAAACGCGGCTGTACTTGGAGTCTTCTCCGCGTGCACTCGTTATATCAGGATACCGCAACGTGGTCATCAACCGCTTTATGTTCGAAGGCGATCCGATGTATGACTATAAAGGGCGGCCAGCATCTGCTGTCCAATACAGGGCTGAGCATATTTCGCTGTGCAACGGCACTGTCCGCGGCTTCCAGACGGCAGGCTCCGACATTTCCATCATGGGCGGCCAGCAAAGCGCACGCAATGTGCGCGTCAAGAACATCATGAACATTGGCTCTTCGGCTAAAACAGTAGCGGTCGGAGATAACAGCAAATGGATCATGGTCGACGGCATCCGCCAGCAGCAGAACGACCGGCTGTAGGCCGGGATTTTCAGAAGAGCCAGGAAAAATCATAAAGGCTTTACTTTTTCACGGCACGTTCTCTATAATAAAGAAATACTCTTCTGGAAATAATAAAAACAAGGTGGGCAATTATGGCGAAAGATCAAGTAAGAACAGTTGAAGATGTATTCGAAATGGTTGCGTCCTATATGAATGCAGAGCACGTGGAAGTTATCAAGAAAGCTTATGAAATTGCCTATGAAGCCCATGATGGCCAGTTCCGGAAATCCGGCGAACCGTATATTGTACATCCGGTGCAGGTAGCCGGGATCCTTGCGGAATTGCAGATGGATCCAGCTACCGTCGCAGCGGGTTTTTTACATGACGTTGTAGAAGATACCGATGTCAGCCGTGAAGACATCGTCCGCGAATTTGACGAAGAAGTCGCGCTTTTGGTCGACGGCGTCACAAAGCTCAGCAAAATCCAGTACATGTCAAAAGAAGAACAACAGGCGGAAAACCACCGTAAAATGTTCGTTGCCATGGCGCAGGACATCCGCGTCATTTTGATCAAACTGGCAGACCGTCTGCATAATTTGCGGACGCTGAAATACCAGTCGGTTGAAAAACAGCGGATCAAGGCCAATGAAACGCTTGAAATTTTTGCGCCGATTGCACACCGCTTGGGGATCAACACCATCAAATGGGAACTCGAAGACACTGCTCTACGCTATTTAAATCCCCAGCAGTATTACCGAATCGTTAATTTGATGAAGAAAAAACGCACCGAACGCGAAGATTATTTGAACAACGTCATCGGCGAAATCCGCACCCAATTGGATGAAGTCGGCATTGAAGCGGATTTGTTCGGCCGTCCGAAGCATATCTACAGCATTTATAAAAAGATGGCGATGCAAAACAAGCAGTTTAACGAGATTTACGATTTGCTGGCCGTGCGGATTACCGTCGATAGCATCAAAGACTGCTATGCGGTGCTTGGCATCATTCATTCCACATGGAAACCGATGCCCGGACGCTTTAAAGACTATATCGCCATGCCAAAGCAAAACTTATACCAGTCGCTTCATACAACTGTGATCGGCCCGCAGGGAGACCCGCTGGAAGTGCAGATCCGTACAGAAGAAATGCACCGCATTGCAGAGTACGGGGTAGCTGCCCACTGGGCTTATAAAGAAGGGAAAGTTTCCGATAAGCCGCTCAACTCGGTCGATTCGCGCCTGTCGTGGTTCCGTGAAATCCTGGATTTCCAGAACGAGTCCGACAATGCGGAAGAATTCATGGAGTCGCTGAAGTTTGATTTGTTTTCGGACATGGTTTACGTGTTCTCGCCAAAGGGCGATGTGATTGAAATGCCTGCCGGGTCTTGCCCGATTGATTTTGCTTACCGCGTCCACAGTGAAATCGGCAACAAAACGATTGGCGCCAAGGTGAACGGCAAAATGGTGCCGCTCGATGCCGAGCTGAAAATGGGTGACATCGTGGAGATTTTGACGTCCAAGCAATCGGTCGGGCCCAGCCGCGACTGGCTGAAGATCGCCAAATCCACGCAGGCTAAAAACAAGATCAAGCAATTTTTCAAAAAACAGGTACGCGACGACAATGTCCATAAAGGCCGCGACTTGGTCGAGAAAGAAATCAAGGCCCAGGAGTTTGCGGTAAAAGAAGTGCTGACGGCTGAAAACATCAAGCGCGTCATCGAAAAATATAATTTCGCCAGCGAAGAAGATATGTATGCGGCAGTCGGCTTTAACGGCATCACCGCCCAGCAGGTAGTCAACCGGTTGGCAGAGCGGTTGCGCAAAAAACG
>JASKZU010000245.1 GCA_030147455.1 Planococcus sp. (in: firmicutes)
TATATCGGCGCCAACCTCGATCCGAGCCATATGTGGTGGCAAGGAATCGATCCGGTCGAAGCAATCAAAATCCTCGGGCGCGAGAACGCCATCCACCATTTCCATGCCAAAGATACCATTATCGACTTGCATAACACAAACCGCAACGGCCTAACCGACATGACCGACTATGCCGACATGAAAGACCGTGCCTGGTATTTCCGCACAGTCGGCTTTGGCCATGGCCACAAAACCTGGGCCGACATCATCAGCACGCTGCGCCTCTACGGCTATGACTACGTCGTCAGCATCGAACACGAAGACGGCTTGATGTCGATCAACGAAGGCTTTACAAAAGCTGTAGAAAACTTAAAGCCGGTGATGGTGAAAGAATCAGTCGGGGAGATGTGGTGGACATAATCTTTTTTTTTAAAAAAAGCAACCCGCAGCTGCCGGTCGCTTTTGTTCAGTCAAGCATATGTATCGATGTAATTGCCGAAATAGCCAGCTGATTCATGCCAAATGAATCTTCATACGTGATGATCCATTGCTTAGAATCCAAATCTTTAACCGTACAGTGATGATAATGAAAATGACGGTCCTGCCATATTTGGATAAACACGGGGCATTTGCGCTCGCCAGCTACAATCAGCATATCAACGATAGCCCCTTGTTCGTCGGCACTGAGCATCGGCTGCGAATCAGCAACCGTATCATAGGAATCCCATGCATGCTCCGACACAAAAAGCCCTTCCCATTGCGTCTGCTTTCGCGGATTTCTTTTAGCGGCACTGCTTTTATTGTCCATATCCTATACCTCCTCTCCGAATAAGAACACTTGTTCTTATTATAACCATAAGAGAGAGGGATTAGTCTACTTGTTTAAAATTTTACCTGATTTTCTCTGAAAAGCTGGAGCTGAATAAATAAGCTTTAGGTATATTTATATAAATCTTTGATTGAAGTTCTTTCATTGAATAACCCCTGCTTCTAGTTCATCTTCCCACGCTTCAAGTAATTCAAGCTGATTTTCTTTAGAAGAATAAATTACTTCATTCTTTGTTTCCGACTGAAGCAGCACCGTGCCATCGCTGAAAATAACCGTATGGCAGGTTTTGTCGAGATCTTCGTTAGCTAGAAACACCATATAATTCCCGGGCGTTTTCAATTCATCAGACCGCGATACAATTCTTTTGAGGGAGGGGCTGTAACTTCGATGCTTTCCACCGAGGCAATAAAACTTGCGATCTTATCGGCATCCGTTATCGTTTTACCGGTTAAACTTGATGCAGCGCCGTTTTCATCTACGCCTTGTATGACCAGCATGCTGAATTCTTCCGCGTGCGGTACCGTGACGTACTGGCTTCCATTGCCTTCTGAAGAACTGCATGCGCCGATCAGGATAGAACTTGCCAGTAAACATACGAGCAGCGTATATTTTCTCATGACCGTCCCTCCCTTTATAAAATTGCATGTAAATAACTGAACGCTTAGACGGTTTCTTTTGCTTTTGAAAAACTTCACTGCTTATGAATAACAGATTGTGCGTTTTGCTGATCTTCTTTTCTTACGTAAATGTCGTATTGCGTCAGTTCAGTATTGGACAAATGGTTCGAAAAGTTTCCACCCGCATTTTGATTTCGTATGATTACCGTTTCAAATGGTATTTCGTGTTGTTTAAGTTTATAGGCCGCTTCGGAATAATTGCGACTTCCAAAAGCAGTATATATTAAGTATTTATATTTTGAAAAAAGCGATCTGAATATCCCCAATGTTTGGCATCTCCTTGTATAACTGGACAGCTTCTTCTCTGTTCCGATAAACTCCTCTAATTCTAAATAGCAGTATAACCGATAAAAGAGTAGGGTTTTTTAATTTTATCACTCGACAATCAGACGAAACCACTCTGTTTCTTCTAGAAAATCCTCTCTCGTAAGCTTTTGAGCTGAAATCTTTTGCCGATAAGAAGTGATGGTCCCATCATGCGTCACAATATAAATTCTTTTACGCTGAAGGCTTCGGCAAAAATCGATAAATTCTTCAGCCAGCAGGCTAAATTCTTCTTCTGGCAAAAGGTTGATGCCTGCTGACCATAAAGACGGAGCAAGATTGAATACTGGAATAAAAGAAGGAAATTCGCGTTGAAGTGTTTCTTGATCAATCAGTTCATCACATGGAAGAGTCTTGGCAGAACGCCGCGCAGGAAAGATGCGCGGTGCCACTAGAGGATATATCCATTTGTCGCAACTCGTATTTTCGCTCCAGATAAAGGCGGTTTGGAGGGTTCTTAAAGTAGGGCTGACGATTAAAGCATCTTGGGGGGTGAGTGGCAGGGTCGACTTTAACGTTTGTGCCTGCAGCTTTCCTTGTAGGGTCAACGAAGGGTTGCCCATGTGAAGCGTTTCCGGTAAATCCAATGTATGCTCACCCTGCCCGTGGCGAATAAAAACCAATTCCACAGTTCTCGCTCCTTTCACCAGTTGAAAGATTCTACTTTTATAAGCTGTCTTCGAAAGACTAGCTGATTGGAATCTATGCAGAATTCATCTACTCAACCGTCAATGAAAAATAATAGTGGCCCGTTCCCTGTTCCCAAGTCGCTGCCACTTCGTAGATGGTTCTCCCGCTTTGCCCATCAAGAACTACTTCTTTGGAAAATCCCGTAACGTTGCCTGCAGGCTCCCGTATATGAACCCAATACGACAATGGCTCTTCTTCAAACTTGAGTTCAATAGACGTGTCTGATGTTGCAACCGGGCCTTTTCGGCTGCCCATTAATTGGGACACACCGATAAACTCCGCTTCTATGCCAACCATACTGTTTTTTTCCTCGTCAAAGTATCCCCAAGAATAACCATTCAAAGCGGCAATCTGCTCCTCGCCGTTCACAGCCACCCTTAACTGAGGAGGCTTTTGGCTTATGTATTCTGTATTTTCCACAGAACCATTCTTACTATCTATTTCTTTGCCGGCCACTTCGTTTTTTTGAGAACAGCCGATCAGCAAGAAGGGCATTAATATCAATAAAAGCAAACATTTAACTCTCATCTTTCCACTCTCCTTATACCCAGTTTAGACGTGAAGTTCAATCATAGGTTACAAAAGCAGCACTAGGAGGACAGAAAAAATTCCAAACAAAATCTTTTTTTAGATTATAAAACAACCTATACTCAGGTTTATTTTGACCTGATCAAATAAATAATAAACACCTTCGATTAAATACAATTTTCAAATATATAGTTTTTTAGATTAAAAGTCCCGACAACGGGTAAATTGAAGTAACCCGACTGTATGCTTTGGTGATAAACGACTAAGTCAAAAACCGGAAGAATGGATTACTATGCAGCTAGAAACAATCAAAAACCTTTTACAGATTTCCTGTAACTTTAACGCTTCTTCTATCACCCACTCTTTTGCAGTCAACCAGGAAGACACCTTAAACGTAAGGTGCTTAAAAGATACATTTGTCTTAGAAATAACATCCAGCAAAACTCAGCAGAAAGAGCATTATGTCTCAGTTGAAAAAGCTTCTAAAGTTATTTATGAACGGACCCATGTAAATCAACTGATTGAGTAGCGACGGAAAAGTCTAGACAGCAAAAAAAGAACGTTCGCAGTATCGTCTTCGACGATACTGCGAACGTTCTTTTCTGTGCTTTTCTTTAGGGAATAAAGTTAAGGAAAGCGTCTCTTTTATCGCAAAGGACTGAGCTTTTCGAACTTCACTGCCTGTTCTAAGGTATTGTATATCTTGATTTCCGCA
>JASKZU010000246.1 GCA_030147455.1 Planococcus sp. (in: firmicutes)
TATGGGCGCCGGACTCTCTAGCTCCGAGAAAGCGTGTGCCCATCTGGACAGCCCCCGCGCCAAGTGCTAGCGATGCAATCAATCCGCGGCCGTCTGTAATTCCCCCTGCTGCGATGACAGGAATGTCCACTGCATCCACTAATTGCGGCACTAAAGCCATCGTGCCGATTTGTGCCCCCATCGTATGCTCATCAAACGAAAAGCTGCCTCGATGCCCGCCGGCTTCGCTGCCTTGCGCGACGACCGCGTCCACGCCTGCCGCTTGTGCCTGGAGCGCTTCTTTCACAGTTGTTGCCATCGCAATAATGGTGATACCCTGTGCTTTTGCCGCTTCTGTTTGTTCAAGCGTCAAGCAGCCAAATGCCGTACTAACGATAGGCACCTCAAGTTCCAGACATATCTCGAACAACTCCGGCCCAAAGTCTGAAGACCGGTAAGCACCGGCACGTCGTTCGATGCCCAGTTCCGAATAAGCAAAGCCGAGTGCCTGCTGCACTTCTTCAAGACGTGAAAAATCGTCTGACGGCCCTGCCGCGAAAAGGTTAACGGCAAACGGTTTATCGGTTTGCGCGCGAATGTCCAAAATATCCCTGCGCAATCCATCGGGCATTGAGTAAGCTGCTCCGAGCGTACCGAGCCCGCCTGCTTGCGACACTTCCGAAACCAGTCGCGCAGTGGCAGGACCGCCCGCCATACCGGCTTGGATAATCGGATAGCGGATGCCAAGCAAGCGGCAAATGTCTGTGTTTAATGAAATCATAACTTGCCCTCCTTATAGTCTTCTGCTTTCCAGTATCCCATTGTTTAGGATTTCTTCAACCGGGAACTTTTATAACCGAACAGCGTTCTTTATAACAACACCTAGAGAAGGCGGGATCAAAGCATGAAGGGCTTTCTTTCACTTTTGGCAGTTGCGTTGATTGCCGTTTTTTGCGGCGTGATTTTTCTGACATTCCACAGCGAATCGTTTGGAAACTGGGAAAGCCAGCAGCGTCTTCATGCCTATTCAGAAACTAGAAATAATACTGTTCCAGATCAGCAAGGCATGCAAACCGCGGCAATTGAAGCGCCAGTCGGTCAATTCGCTGCTGCCTATACGGCATCTATCCGGTCATGCCCAGCTCCTTAACATAAAATCCTCCAAGCGCCAAAGCGCCTGGAGGATTTTTTATGCCGTAACGATATGGATCCGGTTGCCGGAAGGATCGGCCGTTTTAAGCACATTGCCTTCTGCGTGAAACTCAGCTCCGTAAAGACGCAGCCGTTCTTCTATCGCTGTTCTGGCTGATGCCGGTACGCGGATCACATAATGAGAAAGCCCAGCAGCGTCTTTTGGCAATGCCGGGATGCCCGTCCCGTTCCAGACGTTCAGCCCGATATGATGGTGATAGCCCGCGTCCGATATAAATAACGCTTGATGCCCAAAACGCGCCACCACATCAAAACCCAGTGCTTCTGTATAAAAGGCATGCGCCGCCTCCAAGTCGGAAACGTGAAGGTGAATGTGTCCAAGCAACGTTCCGGCAGGCATGCCGCCCCACAGCTCTCCTTGCGCCGCTTCAGCAACGCTTTGTACAGCCAGCGGATCGACTGTCATATGAACCTGTTCACCGCGCCATTCCCACTCCGCCGGCTCGCGGTCGCGGTAAATTTCGATGCCGTTTCCTTCAGGATCTGAAAAATATAAGGCTTCACTTACTCGGTGGTCGGAAGAGCCGAGCGGGATTTTCTGCTCGTGAAGATGCAAGAGGACTTTTCCGAGTTCTTTTCGGTTTGGCAGTAAAATCGCAAAATGATACAAGCCTGCAAACCGCCCGTTTTTTGGATGGATAGCTGCCGAATGCTCGAGCTTCAGCATCTCCTGGCCATTTACGCCAAGCACTATTTCCTCCGCCGATTGCTCCAACACTTCAAACCCGAGCATGTCTGCGTAAAACCGGCTCATTTTCTCCAAGTCCATCACTTTAAGGGTTAAGCTCTCAACATGTTTTACAGACTGTTCATGAAAAATCATTGCATTCCCTCCCGCTTGCGTTTTAACTAATGGTATTTCAGTAATGAGTTCACGTCAAATTAGCAGTTAGCATGAAAATTTCTAAATAGATTCTTGTGTTGAAACAGCAATAGATAGGAATTGATTGTTCATTTTATATAGACAGAATATTCTAACTTCTGTTAAAGTTTTAGTATACAAAGTGAAGGAGGGATTGACAGATGTCGATTTATTCTAACTTGACGTACGAAAACGATACACGGAAGATTGACAAGGCACTGAAGAAATACGAAGAAAAAAAGAATGTTGCATTGGTGCTGCTGGCGGAAATTGATATGTTGAACAAAATGGAAGATGTGGAAGACACGATTCTTTGGAAACAGCACTCCATGAAAGAAAAACTCATTGCCACAGAGCGCCAGCGCAAAGAAGTGGAAAAGATGCTCGTCCACTATATTGATAAATACAGTGACCGCGATTTACGGCGGCAGACGGATATGTTGGAGCAATTAAAAAAAGATAAACCGACGTAAAAAGACAGGGCTGATTTCTCAGTCCTGTCTTTTTACGGGTTTGTCCGGGCTTTTGGCGGCCCGAAGAATATCACCTGTCCAGCCTTTTCGCTTAAAGTACACATATAAAAGAAACGTCGAAACGGCAATTACAGTAATCGACATGGTATAGCCATACCGCCAGTCAAGCTCCGGCATAATCCGGAAGTTCATCCCCCAAAGTGCGCCCCACGCCATGATTGGCGTAAAAAGCGTTGTCAATACAGTCAGTGTTTTGACGATTTCGTTTCCTCTGTAATTGGCTACGACATTTTCCATATCGACCATATTGTTGATTTCATCCTGGTACGAATCAACAAGCATGACGCAACGCTCAATGCGCTGCGATGTGCGCTCGTATTCCACTTGGCCGCGGACAGCCCGGCCAAAGGTTTCTTCGATTGCCATTACCAGTTCCCGGAATCCCATCACCATATGCTTCCACAATAAAATTTCATGGCGCACATCTTCAATTTTCTCCAGCGTCCGGCGATTATTTTGTTCTTTGATGTTCCATAACAAATGGTGAAGCCGTTCTTCGAAGCTGTCGATTTTATGCAGCACAGATGCCATCATGCCGCCGATCAGCACCATCATCACTTCGATCGGCGACTCTGCCCGTTGCATCTGCTCGATCATTAAATGTCTCGGCATGTCCAGGTCTTCTTCAAAATCCACCATGCTGGTCATCAGCAATTCAGGCGTCACATAAAAGTGGAACACATCCCGAACATCCCGGTACTCGCTGCTTTGCTTATAAATGAGCGATCCCCATAACACTTCTTTTCCCTGCTCCGACGTATCCGCATGAAGGATGTTGACGATCAACTGGTCGGATTCTCGCACCCATTGCTGAAACTTCGAGTTATCTTTCAGAATACCCGGAAAATCAACTGCACTCATCTTCTGCGCCTCATGCCATACCGCTTTTTCAAATTGATGCCGCGTCATTGTCTTTCCTCGCTTTCGGGTTGATTATGTCCAACAAAAAACGGCCGCTCGGTTGCAGGCGGCCGCTCGGTTTTCTCATGTTTGTTCTTCATCCGGCAGATAGTCACGGTATTTTTCGTTGGAATTTTCCTCATACTCCAACTCTCTGTCCGGCATCGGATCGATTTCTTTTTCCGGCGGCTCGGGGTATCCAGGATCTTTTTCGGGCAGTAGTTCTTCACCTTCGTGATCAGGTCGTTTGGTCATCTTTGCAGCCTCCCTGGAATGCTTTTCTTTTTCTTTACCCCCGTTGCCTTTTTTCCAACCCTGTTCAGCTGCCGCCGAGCAGTTGTTCGAACAGTTTTAAATCATCCGGATATGCAAGCGGCAGCTGGCGCAATTCTTCAAGAGACTTCCAGGCCACGGCTTCGATTAAAAGATCATCTTGCGGTATGTCCAGTTCTCCTCCAGTTATCGCCACTTGAAAATACTGTACATTAAAAGATACAGCCGCGTTTTCATAAGTGCCGCTGGTTTTTTTCAGCGGATTTGTTACTTTTACGGAAAGTCCAGTTACTTCGCGGAATTCGCGCTCGCAGCACTGCTCCAATGTTTCGCCGGCTTCGACGCCTGCCGCAGGTACTGCCCATTTGCTGTCTTCATCCGGTGCTTTTTGAAGCACCACCAATAGTTCATTTTGATCGTTTACACAGACGCCTGCAGCGCCTTGCCAATTTGCCATTTTCATCCTATCTCTCCTAACGCTTGTGCTTCGATGGATTGAACCATCGCATGCTTTTCTTTTATGTAACGCTCGATATCAAGTGGAAATCGGACGGCCAATTGTTTTTTCAGCGTTCCGTATGCAGCTGCCTGTTCCGGATTCGACCGCAGAAAGTCCCGGAAGGCTAAATGGCGCTTGATTTCCGGATTCCCTTGCACATAACAGTGCAGATGATGGGTCCGCAAATCTCCGCCTTTTTCAAAATAACGCCGGCCCGGCAAACCGTTTTCACCTTTCGCACAAAACCCAATACGCTGAAATTTTTCGTTGAGCCGGCCGATTGCCGAGAGTTGATCGGCTTCTACTAGTATATCGATCACGGGTTTTGCTGCAAGCCCCGGTACAGCTGTACTGCCTATATGGTGAATCGCAAGGCAATGGCCGCCGAGTACCGAACGGATTTCAGCCGCAGCTTTTTCGTATTCTTCCGGCCATACTGGATTGTAAGTCGCCACTTCAACTTTTCTCATCGCACTTCTCCTCAGCTGTTCGGCATTAAAAAAACGCCTTTCCTAAAATGGTAGCGCTGCGGCTTCCATTTGACAAGAAAAGGCGGTAAATCAATTATATGCTGTCGCAGCCATAAGTTTAAATCTGCGATGCCGCATGGTGTTTCAATACGAGACGATGGGTCACATCGGGTAAACTGATATCTCCTAAAAATCCATTTGCCCGGTAGAATGCGTCTGCTGTTGAAGAATCAGTGCGAACAACCAGCTCGCCAAAATGCTCTTTGGCAAAATCGATGATGGTTTCGAGCAGTTTCGTTCCAACGCCTTCTCTCCGGACTTGTTTGGCAATGTAGAAACGCCGTAGCCGTCCAATGCCTTCTGTAGTCGAATAAGGATCCCGGTTCAAGCCGCCGATGGCAACCAGTTTCCCATTCGGATCGAAAACACCGAACAGCACTTCTCC
>JASKZU010000010.1 GCA_030147455.1 Planococcus sp. (in: firmicutes)
ACCAGGTCGATGCAGAAGAACCGGAAGCGATCATCATCGCTTCGAAAGAATCTGTTGTCAAAGCCTATGAGGCTGTTTTCGATGCGGCAAAGCTCCAGCCGCTCGTGGCGGACATTGCACCGCTTGCGCTCTACAGGCTCGCTTTTTTACAGCATGACTTTACAGAAGACGAGCACATCATGCTTTTGGACGTACACGGTAAAAAAATGACCGTCTCTATTTTTCACAGACATTATCCGCTGTTTATGCGTTCTGTGGATTTCGAGTCGCTCAACTCGATTTCAATTGCGCCTGTATCGATTGCCGAGACGATCGAGGCAGAAGCGGAAAAGCTGGCGAATTTTTACCGGTATAACTTGAACGCGGGCGGTTCGGGCATTACGAAAATTGTCTGCAGCATGAACGAGCAGGATATGGAACAATTGTATGAGCCGATGGTAAACCGTTTTGCGGTGCCTTTTTTGCCGCTCGCAATCGAAGAAATCGCCTCAGACACAAGAGATTCTGTTCCGGCGCGCTTTAACCGGGCAATCGGCCTGGCGCTGAAAGAGGTGTAAACATGCTAGTTGATATTAATTTACTGCCCCAAAAAGAACGGGATCGTCCTTTTGCTTTGATCATCGCGGGCGTGCTGCTGCTTTTGGCTTTGCTGTGCGCCGCTTTACTGGCATTCATGGCCCAATCAGAAGAAACAGCGCGTGGTGAGCTACTGGCGGAAGCCGAGCAAACGAGCATCGAGCAGGAAGCAATTCGCCAGCAAATCGACGCGACGCTCGGGCTTAGCGAAGAACAACAATTAAAGGAAACCGTCGACTGGGCTGAAAGCTATCAATTCGACACGGTGCCTTTACTGGAAGAGCTGGTGGCAGCTTTGCCGGAAAGAGGTTTTTTTAATGCGTTTTCGTTTGCAGGGCCAAATACTGCGACATTGGCGCTGCAATTTGATGAATCACGCCAGGCTGCCTATTATTTGGCGCAGTTGAAAAGGTTTGAAAGCGTAGCTTCAGCTTCGCTTGACTCAGTAGTTAACCAAGAGTTGGATCTTTTGGAATCGCAACAAGCAGAGGATGCAGATGCACTGCTCGAAAACTCCCGCTATTTGGCCACGTATAGCATAGAGTTCGTAGATGAGCGCTACCCGGCCGAAGAACTGGAACTGGCAGAAGACGGAACGGTTATCGAAGCAGTGCCGGAAGAAAACCCTGAAGCAGCCGCTGAAACAACTCCGCAAGAGGAAACGGCACCCGAAGAGGAAACAGCTCCTGAAGAAGCGGAGGGAGATGCCCAATGAATTTGACGAAAAAGCAGAAAGACGTGGCTTTAGTGAGCTTGGCAAGTTTTGTGTTGATGGCGGCGATCGCTCTCACATACTTCGGCCTGTATGCGCCTGCCAAAACAGCAAGATTGCAAAGCGAACAAGCACTAGCTTCTGAAAAAGAAGTGCTGTTGGCACTGCAAACACAGTTCAAGGATATGCCGGAAGCACAGCGCATCAATTCTCAGGAACTTCAGCAGCGCGTGGCGCTGGAGCCTTTAACGGATCATGTGATGCTGCAGGTTGAACAAGCAGAGCTGATTTCCGGGACGGTGATTCAATCGATCAGCTTTGCTGAAGGGCTGTTTGAACTTCCGATTCCTGTAGAAGGGGTCGAAAACATTGAAGAACTGACGGCTACTGTTGAATTAGAAGCAGGCAATTATGAAAGCATCGCCTCATTTATCGAAGAAATCGAAGCGATGAAGCGGATTATGGTCATAGAAGCCATTGATTTCGGTGCAATCCCGGAACAAACACAGGAAATCACAGAACGTCAAAACCTGGCAGTCTCACTGCAGTTTAAAGCGTTTTACCGGACCGATCTCGTTGAGCTTGCCGACAGTGCATCCACTATTGATGCACCCGCTCCGGCCAATAAAGCCAATCCGATGCCTCAAAACGACGGCACGTACCTAGTGATCGAACCGGATGCGGGTGAACTTGATGATGAAACCGAAGCGGAGCTGTCAAGTGAAGAAGATGCAGAATAGCTTGTGAGAAAGACCATATCGAACAACTGGGGGGAATCATGCTGATTTCTCCTTTTTCTGAAAATCTAAAAATCCATTAACCGACAAAGGAGTTTGCTATGACTATTGCCTATACAGCGTTTATTTCGATATTCGGTTTGGTTCTCGGCTCGTTTTACAACGTCGTCGGTTTGCGCGTGCCGAAAAACGAATCGATTGCCTATCCGCCGTCCCATTGTACAAACTGCAAAATGCAGCTCGGCCCGCTCGATTTGGTGCCGGTGTTTTCCTATTTGTTTTTGCGCGGCCAGTGCCGGCGCTGCGGGTCGCGGATCCACTGGGTATATCCTTTGATGGAAGCAGTGACGGCCGGACTGTTTGCCGCGGTTTTCCTTATGCACGGCTTGACGCTTGAATTGGCGGTCGGTTTGCTGTTTGTATCGATGCTCGTCATCATTACCGTATCGGACATTGCCTATATGCTCATTCCCGATAAAGTGCTGCTGCCATTTGCTGTGGTGCTTCTAGCCATGCGTTTCGCCGTACCGCTCGACCCGTGGTGGGATTCACTGCTCGGCGCGGCGGTCGGGTTTTCTGTATTGCTGCTGATAGCGGTGCTGTCAAAAGGCGGCATGGGCGGCGGCGACATCAAACTGTTCTTCGTCATTGGCCTCGTACTTGGTACAGCAGGCACATTGCTGACGCTGTTTTTAGCATCATTTATCGGAACGATCGCAGGCATTATCTTGTTAAGAGCAAGAAAACAGGGAAGAAAAACGCCGATTCCGTTCGGTCCGTCAATTGCGGCCGCTGCTGTACTCGTTTATTTATGGGGCGACGGATGGCTTGGCTGGTATATGAATTTGTATATGTAAAATATTATCATTATGTAAACCAATGAAAGTCGAGAAAAACGGCAGCCCGATTAATGGGCTGCCGTTTTTTCTTATTAATTAGTATAATCGATTGGTGACCCCGGTCCGAGATCTACAC
>JASKZU010000018.1 GCA_030147455.1 Planococcus sp. (in: firmicutes)
TTCTGAATACTTGAAAGCCAACTCAGCCTCACGCTCTTGAGTACTTGAAATGCCGATTGAGTAATAAAGATCACCCAATTCTGCTGGAGAAATAGTCTTTGGTACAATTCTTTCGGCAATCAAATAAGTTTGAAGGGCTTGCTCATAATCCCCTAAAATATAATTGAAGTTTCCATTATATTTATGGAATAGATAATACTGCTCCTGGTTCATGAATTCCTTAAAACGATCCATCTGCTTAATCTTATCTTCCGCACATTCCAAATCACCCGTAATGATGAAATAGCGGATTTGCTGGATATCGAATTCAAGTTCAACGTCTTCGTCTGCCCGCAACAAAGGGTGGTTGCAGATATCTGCATAATGCTCCATGATTTTCCCTTTGTTCTGAGGATGAAGAAGTGAGTTCTTGAAATTCTTTACCAGTACTTTCCCGATTGGATTGTCTTTGGCAGCTAATGGAATTTCGAGCTTTTTGCAAAGCGCTTCCAATTCCACTAACGAAGGTTCTTTCATTCCGGCTTCAATCTTTTTTAAGTCTTTCGGCGGCAGAATGCCCGATGCTGTTTCTTCCATGCCAAATCGCCTTTTCAGCCGATGATATTTCAAGCGCATTCCTGTATCCATTTCTGCTCTCCTTTCCATTTGCATGGGCAGTACTTCCATCATCCATGTAGGAGAGTTTTCCTCCGCTCTACCAGAAGGTCCTGATAAGCGGAAATCCTCTAGATTGTTACGTACAATAATTACCGCCTCCACATCCATATATTACTTTATTTGCTCATATTAAATCTATGATAGCATCAATTTTCAAAATAAACTGCTTTTTTATATATGTACAACTTGTTTTTCTAAAAAAGGGAAAAAGTGCCTAAAAGTAGAGTGATAGCCGACTTAAGCAAGTATAAAAGAAGCTTGTATAGTTATTTTGGTTCACTTGTCTATTTTGCCAAAACGTTTAATGAATGCGGCAACGAGGGTAAGGAAAGATAACAATCAAGGCAATCAACTATCCATCGGAGGTTTTAGTCATGAGTGCATCCAATAAAAAGGTACTGGGCGTCGTTTATTCACAAGAAGATTACGAGCGTAAAATTACCCAACTAACCGAACAAGGCTATTCGGCTTCTGAAATTCATGCGGTGGCAGAAAATGCGGAAACGTTAAAAGGAACGCCTGTTCAAGTGGAAGAGGCCGGCACATTCGGGGATAAATTAAAAAGCTTTGTAACGGGAAAGAGTGCGATAAGAGAAGCAGTCGATTCACTAGAGCTGTCAGAAGAGGATTCCAAGCGTTATACAGAAGATGTAGCAAGGGGCGGCATCTTGTTATATACAGAAGGAACGAGAATGGGGATTATTGAAGCAGTCGACAAAGCAGATGCGGATGCGCAAACTACGCCGCAGGATGAAGAACGCCAGCAATTCATTAAATCAGTCGATAATGGGTTTGATGAACAGGAAGACCGGTTTGCGCGTGGTGAAACTTTCCTGCAAGACCCTACACTTGTTAAAGATGAACGCCATGTTTCTTTCAGCACCCAGAAAAACGCGGATGTTGAAAAAGCGAGAGGCGGCAGTACGAAAGCTGAAAGCCATAGCACAACCGATGAGAAATACAAATAAACAAATGATGCTTGCCAGCTGCTCGTTCACAGCAACGACTGAATGTTTTAGTGTACGCAAGGTGCGGGTAAACAATACTTAAGACAAGCTAATTCAGGAGGTAATAGAGATGGCTGATACAAATCGTCAATATGAAATCGTTTATTCACAGAATGAAATGGAACAGGCTTTGGAAACTTTGATTTCCAGAGGATACCGAAATGAAGATATCCATGTTTTAGCTAACGACAAAAACTTAGTTAAAGAAGCACAAGACCGCTACGGGGTAGACGCCGACAAAGCAAATTCATTTACTAACCGCATGAAACTTTTAGTCAGCGGCGAAAATACGGCTCGTACAAAGCTCGAGAAGCTTGGGCTTGACAGTGATCAAGTCGATCATTACGACCGTGAAATTGAAAAGGGGGCAGTTTTAATGTATACAGATGGTTCAGCAAATGGGCAAGGTGAAAGCAAGCGTTTCTCATCAGACTCCGAAAAAGAAGGCCGCAACACAGCATTCGCTCCGTTCGGACGTGACATTGAACGGGACGGAGAGCGACACAATGACGAGAAGCTTATCGATGATGATATTCAAAAACACGAACGTCACCAAGACACTGGCGTAGAAGGAATTTATACAACGGACGTAACGCGTGCAGAGAAGAATAAATCTCAACCTCGCAGTAAATCACAGGATTCCCGCTTGAAAGGTGATGAAATTCATCCGACTACAGACCGTGTTCAGCCCGAGCAAGCAGAAAATCCAGGCGAGAAGCGAATGGACCATGAACCGGAGCTTGGTACTGAAGAAGGCGAAAAGGAATTGGAGCGCAAAGAGGGAATTAACAGCAGACAAGACGAGCAGTCACCGGGAGCCGACCCGAATTTAGGACCTGCACCTTTTGGCCGAGACTCTGAAGAAGAGCATTTGCTGAATGACCGCCGTGACGATTTCGAACAAACAAAGAGCCCGAAAGACGCTAATGACTTTCATAATAATGTAGAGAAGAAAACCGGGACACCGCCTGCACCGCGTCTATTCTAATAAAAAAAAGCTGGAGATTGTCTCCAGCTTTTTTTATATGCCGATTTTCCTGTTA
>JASKZU010000024.1 GCA_030147455.1 Planococcus sp. (in: firmicutes)
GCATCACGGTTTTGTTTTTTCGCTTCGTACAAGGCCAAATCGGCAAATTTGATCAATTGTTTTTCATCCCTTGCATCGTTCGGGTAGAACGCCATGCCGATGCCTGCGCCAATTTTAATGGCCTGGCCATTAAAAGTAAAAGGCTTTTGAAAAGAGGCCAGTATCCGGTTTGCGGCATCTTCTGCAGCCGCTGGAGAATCCAGCTCCGGTAAGACAACGCCCATTTCGTCACCGCCAAGACGCGCCGCTGTATCGACCGAACGGACGCTTGCCTGCAGCCGCTGTGCCATTTCGCGGATGACAGCATCGCCCGCATCGTGCCCGAACGAGTCGTTAATCTGCTTGAATTTGCGGCCATCCAATAGCAGAATGCCCACCATCTTGCCGGATTGCTTAGCTTGTTCGATCGCTTTATACAACCGGTCATCAAATGTGCGCCGGTTCGGAATGCCCGACAAGTGATCATAAAAGGCCATTTTGGCGATTTTGTCCTGCAGCCGCTTCCGTTCGGTGATGTCTCTTGCGATCGTCAGCAATTGAGTAATCTTGCCGTTTTCGAAAATCGGTGTCGGGAACACTTCCATCCAAATATAATGGCCGTTATTATGGAGAAAGCGGACTTCAAGAATGGCCGGTTTTTTTCCTTCCATTAACGAAGTGATGGCTTCCATCAGTCTAAAAGTGTCTTCCGGGTGTACGTTCAATGTAAACGGGCTGCCGATATAAGCGCTATCGGAATATCCAAGAATTTTTTCATTTGAAGGAGAGACATACTCGATCATTCCGGATGGGGTGATCAGCGTGATGACGTCAAACGCATTGTCGGTGATGCGCTTGTATTTTTCCTGGCTTTTCTGCAGTTCTTTTTCGGCCCTTTTCAATTCGGTCACATCTTTATAGATGATGGTAGCACCGACTATTTCCCGGTCGGCATTGTGGACCGGGGTATAGGAAGACAAGATGTTAAGCAATTTTTTTGTTTTGGTAATGCGGATTGTTTCATGGGAATTGATCGTTTCTCCTGCCCGAATCCGGCCCAGGATGTCGGACTGGTCAACGGTCATTTTAGGCGGGATGATCGTCGCGGTTTTGTTGATCATCTGCTCTTCGGTAAATCCGAATGTGTTTTCAAATGCCGAGTTTACTTTGAGGATATCGCCAGCTGTGTCAATCAGGAAAATGGGATCGATCGAATTTTGCCAAAATAGCTCAAGCATTTCTTTTGTCTCGACCAAAGCATGCTGGGCGCGGTTTTTTTCGCTGACATCCGTAACGATGCCGTGGATGCCAACCAGCTCTTCGTTTACGACAATTGGGATATTCATCGCTTCAAGGTCAATCTTGCGGCCGTCCCGATGCCAAAATGATACATTATAGCGCTCGGGCTTGCCGGTTTCGATCGCTTTATAAAAGTGATGACGCATTCGTTCTAAATGTTCCGGCACGATCCGCTTTAGAAATCCTCTTCCTTTCATGCTGTCCATCGGAAACCCGGTAATGTTTTCGCCTTCTGCATTGCCGCTGATCAAATTGCCTTGGATATCGTAGGAGAAGATGCCGTGTGGATGGTTGTCAAACAGCGACTTATAGCGCTGCTCGCTTTCCTGCAGGAGCTGTTCGGTCTTTTTCTTTTCGGTAATGTCTTTGACCACTGCGTATATGCTCGTGACTTTTCCTTCGACGATGACTGGGATGGTATTCACCTGGAAAAGCAGCGTGCGGCCATCAGAGAAAATGGCCGTCTCAAATTCTTTTGGTTCGCCGCGCAATGTTTTGCGAAAATGAACCAGCGTATCCGCCAGATATTCTTTTGAAATCAGCGGGACAAACGATTTTCCGACAAGTTCGCGTTCACGCCAGCCGGTAATTTTTGTGACCATTCGGTTGCTGCTGAGAAACATGCCCTTGAGATCTAATTCAAATACAGCATCTCCATTATTTTCAACAAGCGAGTTCAACCTTTTACGGTCTTTCTCAAGCGCTTTTTTCGTTTTCTGGAGAATTTGTTCTTTTTGCGCTTTTTCGGTTACATCCCGGACCATGGCCAAAATATATTTGCACTGGCCATCTTCTGTGACGATTGGATTCAATACGGTATCACCGAGCAAATCGCCTTTTTTTGCTGGAATCCACTGGGTAAATTCAATCGACTTTTGTGAGGATTGAACATTTTGGTATTGGCGGATCAACACTTTCGCTTGTGTACGTGGTAAGATATCCTCGATTCGGCTGCCGACGATTTGCTCGTCGATTTCCAATGTATTTAAGGCAGAAGGGTTGACGTAAATATAACGGAATGTGTCTTCGTCTTTTTCCATCAAAAAAACCAGGTCGTTGATCAAGTCAAACAGAGGCGTGGAGGCTAAAATATCTTGTCCTATTTTCTCCGAGAAATATCGCATTCTGGACCATCTCCTCTTGTTAGTTGAATGATCGCTGCTTTTAGCCGGCTAATCACTTGATTATATAAAAAATACTTGTTGGTTAGATTCGGGGCGGGTCGAGGTCTTATGGGTGTCGTTGAAAAATAAATAGACAATAACAACAGCTTTTGGTACATTCTAACAAATTAGATGTAATAGTTAAACCGTTACTATTGTTTTGTCATCAGTCCCTAGTAAAGGAGAAAAATCATGAACAGTGCCAAAAAAGAACCGAACGAAATGTGGGAATGGGGAAAGGCGTTAATCATTGCTTTTGCATCTGTCTTGATTATACGGATGTTCCTGTTTGCGCCTATCGTGGTAGACGGCGAATCAATGATGCCGACGCTTGAAGACGGGGATCGCATGGTGGTTAACAAAATTGATTATGCAATCAGCCAACCTGAACGATTTGATGTGGTTGTGTTTCATGCGACAGAAGAAAAAGATTATATCAAACGGATCATCGGCATTCCCGGAGACCAACTGGCTTATGAGGATGACCAGCTTTATATTAATGGAGTCGCGCAAGAAGAACCTTATCTGGATGGCTTCAAGCAGCAAATTCCATTTAGCGGTTTTCCTTTTACAGAAGATTTCACACTCGAACAAGTAACTCGAATGGATGTCATTCCAGAAGGGCATGTATTTGTCCTCGGCGACAATCGCAGAGATAGTACAGACAGCCGGCTGATCGGCTTAGTGCCGATAGAAAACATAACCGGCAGTACACAAGCCGTATTTTGGCCATTCAATGAGATGCGCATTATCAAATAACAAAACCCGAAGTTTCAAAAGCAGGAGGATTACCTTATGCCATAGAAAAAGGCAGCCGCATCGGCTGCCTTTTTGTGCTTAGTACGTTTCTTTAATTTGCGGTGCCGGAGCCGGCTCCGGATTATAATGCGTGTTTCCGGAATTTCCGGATTTCTTTTTGTCGATAAAGCTGAGCACGCCAACGGCCGTATTGCTCCATTGGTGCACTTGCGCTGCATTTTGAGGGTCCTGGTCGACTTTATGCGAAATTTCTCCCGTGATATTACGGACCACTGCATTCAAGTCGATTACAGAATTGACCGTTCCTTTTGC
This sequence comes from Planococcus sp. (in: firmicutes), assembly GCA_030147455.1. Taxonomy (GTDB): domain Bacteria; phylum Bacillota; class Bacilli; order Bacillales_A; family Planococcaceae; genus Planococcus. Next base: position 3,513 of record JASKZU010000024.1, read on the forward strand.
TCCGTCGACGAAGACAGCTACTTTTTCTGATTTTTGCTGGATGTCTTCTGAAAGTTCAGCTGCCGTATGTTGAAGGTGAGTTGTTTCAAGCATAAGGTTGTCCATACGGGACTTTAAATTGTCCGCTGAACCTTTCATTTTCTTGACCGGCTCTTTAGCCCCTTTGATGAGCATGAAAACCCCGATACCAGTGATGATCAATCCTAAAACGATAATTCCAATTGCTATGTAGAGCAAAATGATCGGATCCATGTGGTTTCCTCCTTAGATAATTTGGTTGTATTGACTATGCTATACCCCAAATCTTCCATGTTTTAACCTTCAATGCGTAAAACAAGCGAGCATTTATCCGCCCAAACGTTTGAACTGATTCATAAATTTCAAGTCAATCGATTTTTTTAGTTTCCAAAAAAGCGTTCCATGGAAAGACATGCTGCCGTAGGTAAAAAAAGCTTGACCTTCACCTGTGGAAAGGATTGATACGAAACGGGTTTTCGGATAGAATGCTTTTTTCTTTTTTCCAAGCAAGCTGCTGCACATGTTGTTCCATAGAATCGGCGCTTGACGTACAGCATAGACGCCGTTTTTTGCAAGAGATGGATAACAGCTTATGGTTATGCAATCGCCTGCACCAAAAATTTCAGGAAATTCTTCGCTTTGAAGAAATTTGTTGACTGATAAATAACCGTCATTGTCTGTAGCAAGACCGGAGCGTTTAAAAAGTTCCGGGCTTTTTGGCCCGGTCACCCACAATATGAGGGATTTGGGGTAGTGGGTGCCTTCGTTTGTCGTGACATCGTTTTCGCTGACGCCGTAAATCGATGTGCCAGTGAAAAAAGACAAGTCCTTGCTTCGGGCAATGGCTTCGATTTTACGGGAAGCACAAGAGCCCTGGCCAATAAGCAACGAAGAAGAACTGAACAAAACCGTATTCAAAGGCAAACCGCGGCGCTTTCGCCATGCCTGGATTGATAATGCCAGTTCTACACCCGAAGCGCCTCCACCAACGACTACCGGATATTTAGAAGCGCGTGCGGCCAACAGCAGTTCCGGAAATTTATAATTCGGCTTTACGAAGGAAACATGTTCTTTAGCAAATTCAGGAATTTCAACGCCGGAACCAATATTGAACGACACGAGGTCGTATCCATAAGCGTTCCCACTCGCCCCCGTCAATGTTCGCGACAGAGCATCTATGCCTGTAATCGCATCCTCTATAAATACGGCCCCGGCATGCCGGGCGAATCCTGATAAATCGACGCGGATGTCATCGAGTTGGTAAGTGCCTTCTGCAAAGCCGGAAAACATGCCTGAGTAATACTGGAAAACAGAGGGCGAAATTAGAACGAGCCGTGCATTTTCTATTGGATTCTGCGCCCATTGTTTGATGCAGTGGAGATGGGCATGGCCGCCTCCAACCAAAACGATCGTCTTCATCGGGTTCACCCCTATCTACTTTAAAATCCGTCGTGCTTCGGTTATGCGCTGCGAAATGGTGATCAGCTGAGCTGCCAGAAATACCATCGTGATAGCGGTCAGATACGCCGGAAAAGCCATCATCAGCGTAAACAGCACAAATCCTTCCGTGCGTTCTGCAAGGCCAGCCTGGTAATAAAACGACTTTGTTCCTTGTTTTTCAGAGACCGCCCCGACCGTCAAGAACACGGTCATTGCGACGATGATGGAGACGCTGAGCAGCAATAAAGCCCACATCGCTTCCGGAAAGCGGAACGCAAGGCCGAGGATGACGCTGATTTCCACCAGCCGGTCGAACGTGATATCGAGCAGCGTGCCCCAGGCAGACGGTTTGGTTTTCCTTGCCATTGTGCCATCCACTACGTCGAGAAAACCTGACAGCCATAAAGCAGCAATTGCCAGGAGCGGCTGGCCCAAGTAAATAAAAACACCTGAGGATATGCCGATGATAAAAGCGATTTTCGTTACCGCATTCGCTGTCAACCCTTTTTTCAATAGCAGACCCGCCGTTTTTTCGATCAACGGCTGAACATGTTTTCGTGCATGTGTATCGAGCATTGGATTCACCTTTTCATCTTCAAGATAGTATCAGTATAATATATGTTTCCGTTCGCCACCCGAATTCCTGCTTGATGGGTAAAAGGAGCATATTGCCAAAATTTCCTTGGCTTCTCAAGGGGTATTGGGCGTAACTCTTTTTGCTTTTTGATAAGATGGAACTAATTCAGCAGAAGAGAGGATATGGTAAAGATGTCGAAAGCTTATGATATTGCAGTAATTGGGGCAGGAGCCGCAGGATTGACTGCCGCTTTTACAGCCGCGGGATTTTCAAAGAAAGTCGTCATGATCGACAAGAATTTACCGGGCGGCGAATGCACATGGTCTGGATGCATTCCAAGCAAAACCTTGATCAACATTGCCAAAGAAGTGCACCATGCCAAAAAATACACACCGAGCTTTACAGTGGATACATCAGCTGTGCTGAAAGAAATCCAAGAAGTAATTCAAACCGTATACGCAGGCGAATCGCCTGAGGTGCTCCAGGAATCCGGAATCGACTTTATTAATGGGTACGCGGAATTTACAGGCCCGCATACGCTGAAAGTCGAAGGAGAAACCATCGA
>JASKZU010000052.1 GCA_030147455.1 Planococcus sp. (in: firmicutes)
AATGAAAAAAATGAAAATATTACCGTTATATATTGTAATCGCTTTTTTCTGCGGATCTTTCATCTTGTATGTGCGTTGGCCTTTTTATGAACAGGCTTTAGCAGCAGCCATTATTTCTGTCCCGGCTCTTATGTTGCTGACTAGAAGATGGATTCCCATTTTCTTGCTGGGAGTTTCGGCGGCAGCATTTGGCTTAGTGTCGTATGCTTCTCAAGTAACACTTCCTGTTATCGGGAATTATGGAATGCTCGTTGTTTTTCAGCTTTCTCTGTGGGCAATGGGGCATCAATTGGAACGAATAGCTGAAGAAACAAAGCGGCTTCAAAAACAGAAGCAGCATTTGTTGGGGCAGGACGGCGAAATGCGTTTCCTTACTATGCAGGAATTTGTTGAGCAGTCACTGTGGGTGTTGGATGCAGCAAAGCGCAAAGATCAGACATGGTTAATGGAAATACTGCCGGCAGTACACTGCCCAAAATTGACGGCACAACTAGAGCGAATTGCACTTGATTCGATTATTCGGGAACGTGATTTGGTCACAAGCTGTAAGGGCAATGTTTACTTGCTTATTAAAGAGCGGGAAGAAGAAGCTCTTCAGCCTTTTATCCGGAATTTTCAACATGCGCTGCAATCAAGCCAAGAACATGGCGACTATGAAATTAGAAAAACATGCATCACTCGTGCAAGTGATATGAGAGGTTTGTTCAGTTGAAAAAGAAAAACAAAGTATTGCTGGTCGTTGCTGCCGGGGTTATTATCTTGGGAATGGGGGGATATGCTTTGGCTAAAGGGGAAAGTGAGAATCAAGAACTTGCCGTTCAACAGCAAATAGAAGCCCGCTATGTAAATGGAGAGGGTGTCATCCACGCGTATCCAAACAATGAGGAGTCAGAATACCTGTCTGAAAGCATCGGATTGTATTTGCAGTACTTGCTGCTTGTCGGCGATGCAGGTGGTTTCCAGGAGCAAGTTGATATATTGGAAACACGCTTTTTGATTGAGAAGGATGGCAGTTATTTTGTGCCTTGGCGTTTATATGAGGAAGCAAACGTAAATGCATTGATCGATGATGTCCGCATCGCTGCTGTGCTTCAGCATGCTGCGCAAAAATTCGGCGAGCCGAAATATGAAGAACTGGGAAACAAATTGATCGCTTCGATTGATTTGTACCAGCATCGTGACGAAAAGCTGGTGGATTATTACGACTGGTCTTACAGAGCAGCAGGCAATCGGCTGACTCTTAGTTATTTGATTCCAGAGATTGCTGTACACCATAATTCGTTTGAGTTGCTTGATACCGGAGCGCCGCAGCGTTTTTTCCCTGAGTTTTATGATTTTGACCAACAAGATTATGTGGCAAGCAATGAGGTTCATATGATCGATCAATTGTTAATTGCCATCAACCGCTGGGAGCGCGGGCTCGATTCTCCTGTTTTTAATGAGTGGCTGGTTCGGGAGTGGAACGACAAGGGGCAATTAGCCGGCCGTTTTGAACGGAGTACGGGAACTCCGACAGTTGACTATGAGTCATTGGCAGTTTATTTCTATTTATGGGATTACTTTAAGAAAATCGGCCAGCCTGTTTTGGCAGCGGAAGCATCTGCTCGTGCAGACGCCGTTGCTGCAGAAGAGTTAATGGGCGACATACACTTTTTTGATTACATTCACTATCAAATGATGAAGGCAAGTGAATAAGTTGTGCATAAACCGGAAAACGTGCTTTCCGGTTTTTTTGTTGCAGATGGGCCTGAATATAATTGTTAATTCCGATTCTGAGTAGGGTATAGAACGGAATAAGAGAGCAAACGGGAGGCGATTGGATGGAGATGGTGCTTGCGGTCGCTATCGGGTTGGCACTGAGCGCTACAGTTGGTTTTCGGATTTTCACCCCGCTTCTTTTGACAGGGATTTTTGAACGGGTGGACTGGATTACATTGTCTGAAGGCTTTAGTTGGGTCGGCAGTACACCGGCGCTGGTGGCTTTTGGCGCAGCTACAGTTTTTGAAGTGCTGGTAAATTACATCCCGGCAGTAGGCTCATTTATGAAACTGATTTCGACACCTGTCGCGGCATTGGCTGGAATTTTACTGACAGCTTCGTTTATTGGCGACATGTCACCGTTTCTGGAATGGTCTATCGCGATTATCGGGGGCGGGGGAGTTGCGACTGTATCCCATGCCACGTTGACAGCTGTAAAAGGAGTCAGCGATACCGCGCTTATGGGACCGGCCGTCTCTGTAGCTGAAGATGCGACAGCGACTATCGCGCCGATTCTGATTTTTTTCGTGCCGGTGCTGGCGATTGTATTTCTCATAGGAATGGGATTTATCCTTTACCGGTTGTACAAACGGTTTTTGATTCGGCGGGCTGTTTGATCAGTTTTATTTATAAAAGTAAAAAACCGCCTTCTGCTGAAGGCGGTTTTTCATTTACCGTGGGATTACAAGTACCTGGCCTACACGAATAGTGTTGACATTGGTTATTTTGTTGGCTTTAGCAATGGCAGAAACAGTCGTTTTGTATTTTCTGGCAATGCTGTAAAGTGTATCGCCAGACTTAACAGTATATTTTACTGTTGTCGCTGGAGGCGGTGTTGGCGTAGTCGCTTTTCCAGGAATGGTCAGCACTTGCCCGACGCGAATCAAATTGTAGTTCGTAATTTTATTTGCGGAAGCCAATGCCGAAACCGTCACATTGTATTTTCTGGCAATGCTGTAAAGCGTATCGCCAGCTTTAACGGTATATTTTGTGCCGGTAGCAGGAGGCGGCGAAGATGGAAGTTTCAAAAGCTCTGAGACGGTGACAAACTTATAGCCTTTTGCTTTCAGCTTGCTGATGATTGACGGCAAAGCGGCAGGAGTGCCGGAAGCTCCAGCGCCGGTATGCATCAACACAATAGATCCTGGAACAATGTTGTTCACC
>JASKZU010000342.1 GCA_030147455.1 Planococcus sp. (in: firmicutes)
AAAAATGAACCACCTGGATATGTGGTATTAGAACACCTTTTGAGAGGAGGAAAAAATCGATGCCTACTATTAACCAATTGGTTAACAAGCCTCGTAAACCAAAAAGCACTAAATCAGACTCACCAGCGTTGAACAAGGGGTATAACAGCTTTAAGAAGTCACAGACTAACATAAGCTCTCCACAAAAACGCGGTGTCTGCACACGTGTTGGAACGATGACACCGAAAAAACCAAACTCCGCATTGCGTAAATACGCTCGCGTACGTTTGACAAACCAAATTGAGGTCAATGCATACATCGGCGGCGAAGGTCACAACCTTCAAGAGCACAGCGTTGTTCTTATCCGCGGCGGACGCGTAAAAGACCTTCCGGGTGTACGTTACCATGTTGTACGCGGAGCACTTGATACTGCTGGAGTAAACGGCCGTATGCAAGGACGTTCTAAATATGGAACAAAACGCCCTAAAGAAAAAAAATAATCTAACAATGATTTAACGATATTTTTCGTTGAAAGGAGGAACATACATGCCTCGTAAAGGTCCTGTAGCTAAACGTGACGTGTTGCCAGATCCGATTTATAACTCCAAATTGGTAACTCGTTTAATTAACAAATTGATGGTCGACGGAAAAAGAGGTACTTCGCAAAAGATCCTCTACGGTGCGTTCGAATTGATCCAAGAACGCGGCGGGAAAGATCCGATCGAAGTATTTGAACAAGCGTTGGAAAACATCATGCCGGTTCTTGAAGTCCGTGCTCGCCGTGTTGGTGGAGCTAACTACCAAGTACCAGTTGAAGTTCGCCCAGAACGCCGCACGACTCTTGGACTTCGCTACCTCGTAAACTATTCACGTCTTCGTGGAGAGAAAACGATGGAAGAGCGCCTAGCTAACGAAATCCTTGATGCTGCCAACAACACGGGTGCTTCCGTTAAGAAACGTGAAGATATCCACAAAATGGCAGAAGCTAACAAAGCATTTGCTCATTACCGCTGGTAATTTCTTGCGCAACTTAAAATCTTATTTCGAGACGGAAGGAGAAAGACCATATGCCTAGAGAGTTCTCCTTAGACCATACACGTAATATCGGAATCATGGCTCACATCGATGCCGGTAAAACGACTACTACGGAGCGTATTTTGTATTACACAGGCCGTATCCACAAAATCGGCGAAACGCATGAAGGTGCTTCTCAAATGGACTGGATGGAGCAGGAGCAAGAGCGTGGAATCACGATCACATCTGCTGCGACAACAGCTTCATGGGAAGGCCACCGCGTTAACATCATCGATACTCCTGGACACGTAGACTTCACAGTTGAAGTTGAACGTTCATTGCGTGTACTTGATGGAGCTGTAACGGTTCTTGATGCACAATCAGGCGTTGAGCCGCAAACAGAAACTGTGTGGCGTCAAGCGACAACATACGGAGTACCGCGTTTGGTATTCATCAACAAAATGGATAAAATCGGCGCTGACTTCCTATATTCAGTAGGCACGCTTCACGACCGCCTACAAGCTAACGCACACCCGATTCAATTGCCAATCGGCGCAGAAGACGAGTTCTCAGGGATCATTGACCTTGTAAACATGAACGCGCGTTTCTACGGTAATGATTTGGGAACTGAAATCACTGAAGGGGACATTCCTGAAGAGTACAAAGAGCTTGCAGACGAGTGGCACACGAAACTAGTGGAAGCCGTTGCTGAGCTTGATGAAGACTTGATGGAAAAATACCTTGGCGGCGAGGAACTTACTGTAGACGAGCTTAAAAATGCGATCCGTAAAGGAACGCTTGACGTCGAGTTCTACCCAGTAGTTTGCGGAACTGCTTTCAAAAACAAAGGGGTTCAATTGATGCTTGATGCAGTAATTGATTACCTCCCATCTCCACTAGATGTTCCGCCTATGACAGCGGTGCGTCCGGATTCAGACGAAGAAGTATTGCGTAAAGCATCTGAAGACGAGCCTTTCTCTGCTCTGGCATTTAAAGTAATGACAGACCCGTATGTAGGGAAATTGACGTTCTTCCGTGTTTACTCTGGTACTTTGAAATCTGGTTCGTACGTTCAAAACTCTTCTAAAGGCAAGCGTGAGCGCGTAGGACGTATCCTGCAGATGCACGCCAACTCCCGTGAAGAAATTGCTGAGGTATACTGCGGAGATATCGCTGCTGCAATCGACCTGAAAGATACGTCTACAGGCGATACGCTATGCGATGAAAAAGACCAAGTAATCCTAGAACGCATGGTCTTCCCGGAACCGGTTATCTCCCTTTCGGTAGAGCCGAAATCCAAAGCGGACCAGGACAAGATGGGCCAAGCCCTTGCGAAATTGCAAGAAGAAGACCCGACTTTCCGTGCGCACACAGACCAGGAAACTGGTCAAACGATCATCGCGGGTATGGGTGAACTCCACCTTGATATCTTGGTCGACCGTATGAGACGCGAATTCAACGTCGAAGCAAACGTAGGGGCGCCTCAGGTATCTTACCGTGAGACATTCCGTCAGTCTGCTAAAGTTGAAGGGAAGTTTGTACGTCAGTCCGGTGGTCGCGGTCAGTTCGGACACGTTTGGATCGAGTTCTCGCCAAACGAAGAAGGCGCTGGCTTCGAATTCGAAAATGGAATTGTCGGTGGTGTTGTTCCACGTGAATACATCCCAGCAGTTGAAGCGGGTCTTCGCGACTCTCTTGATAACGGTGTAGTAGCCGGTTATCCATTGATCGACATCAAAGCACGTTTGTTCGACGGATCTTACCATGATGTTGACTCCAACGAGATGGCGTTTAAAGTTGCTGCTTCTATGGCATTGAAAAACGCTGTATCAAAAGTTAACCCGGTAATCCTTGAGCCGATCATGAAAGTTGAAATCGTTATTCCAGAAGAATACCTTGGCGATATCATGGGCGATGTAACATCACGCCGTGGACGCGTAGAAGGTATGGACGCTCGCGGAAACGCACAAGTTGTCCGTTCTATGGTTCCACTTTCTGAAATGTTCGGTTACGCTACAAACTTGCGTTCTAACACGCAAGGACGCGGTGTGTTCTCTATGCACTTCGACCACTACGAAGAAGTGCCGAAATCCATCGCTGAAGAAATTATCAAGAAAAATAAAGGCCAATAATTGAATTTTGGGCTTTAATCAAGTATAAATAGTTTGTATGCCCATTCTGCAGGGCCCTGCAGGGTGGGTACTCCAAACAAGTTACTATTAACTTACATTTCGAGGAGGATTTTCTAATGGGTAAAGCTAAATTTGACCGTTCTAAAACACACGCTAACATTGGTACAATCGGACACGTTGACCATGGTAAAACAACTTTGACTGCAGCAATCGCTACAGTTCTTGCTAGAGCATCAGGCGGGGAAGCTCGTTCTTACGACCAGATCGATAACGCTCCTGAAGAAAAAGAGCGCGGTATCACAATCAACACTTCTCACGTTGAGTATGAAACTGCTACTCGTCACTATGCACACGTTGACTGCCCAGGACACGCCGACTATGTTAAAAACATGATCACTGGCGCTGCACAAATGGACGGCGGGATCCTAGTAGTATCTGCTGCTGATGGCCCAATGCCACAAACTCGTGAGCACATCTTGCTTTCACGTCAAGTAGGCGTACCTTACCTTGTTGTTTTCATGAACAAATGCGACATGGTAGACGACGAAGAGCTTCTTGAGCTAGTTGAAATGGAAGTTCGCGACCTATTGTCTGAATATGATTTCCCTGGCGATGACATTCCAGTCATCAAAGGTTCTGCTCTTAAAGCTCTTGAAGGCGATGCAGCATGGGAAGAAAAAATCATGGAATTGATGGATGCAGTTGATGAGTACATTCCAACTCCAGAGCGCGATACTGACAAGCCATTCATGATGCCAGTTGAGGACGTATTCTCAATCACTGGCCGTGGTACAGTTGCAACTGGCCGTGTTGAACGTGGACAAGTTAAAGTCGGCGATACTATCGACATCATCGGTATTACTGAAGAGCCAAAATCTACAACTGTTACAGGCGTAGAAATGTTCCGCAAATTGCTTGACTATGCTGAAGCTGGCGACAACATCGGCGCACTTCTTCGCGGGATTTCCCGTGACGACGTTCAGCGTGGACAAGTTCTTGCTAAACCAGGCACAATCACTCCACACACAAACTTCAAAGCTGAAGTTTATGTTCTTTCAAAAGAAGAGGGTGGACGTCACACTCCATTCTTCACAAACTACCGTCCACAGTTCTACTTCCGTACAACTGACGTGACTGGCGTTTGTAACCTTCCTGAAGGCGTAGAAATGGTTATGCCTGGCGATAACATCGAAATGGATGTTGAGCTTATCTCACCAATCGCACTTGAAGAAGGAACTAAGTTCTCTATCCGTGAGGGTGGACGTACTGTAGGCGCTGGCGTTGTAGCTTCTATCCAGAAGTAATTCGCTTTGCGGATCCCCTGGCTCGTTATGAGCTAGGGGATTTTTTGATAGAGGTAGCGGACAAATGTCTGCTGCCTTTTTTTGATGGCAAAAGTATAGAGGCCGATGAAGATCAATGTCATCTCTACTTAGTTTAT
>JASKZU010000066.1 GCA_030147455.1 Planococcus sp. (in: firmicutes)
CCGATTACGCGGTCTCTTGCCGTCGCAAAGTTTCTCCGGACATCGCCTTCATACTCGCGGGCTGCTCCGACTGCGCTGATGGCGCCGGTTTTCGTGTTGACGACTGTCATGGCTGATTGAACGTCGGCGTCAAAGAACAAATCAGATTTCATCGCTTCGTTGACGCGCTGCTGGACATAAGGTTCGAGCGTCGTGTAGATCGTCAAGCCTTCATCAAGTGAATAATCACCGTCTAGTGTTTCGAGTTCGTCGACGACCATTTCCATAAATGCGATATACTCTGTGTTTTGCTCGATTGCTATGCGCTGATCTTCCGGCACGAGCGAAGGCTCTACAGGCGTATTCCATGCTTCTTCTTTTTGTTCAGCACTGATTTTCCCGTGCTGTTCCATTAAGTTCAGGACAACGTCGCGACGCTCTTCGGCAGCTTGCGGATTATTGAATGGATTATAGCCGTTCGGACTTTGCGGCATTCCTGCCAATAATGCTGCTTCGTGCAGTTCCAGTTCAGCGGCCGGCTTGCCGAAGAATTTCTCCGACGCGGTGCCGAATCCGTAAGTGTTGCCGGACATCAGGATTTTGTTGAAATACATTTCGAAGATTTCTTTTTTGTCGTATTCCTGTTCCAGCTTATACGCCAGATAGGCTTCTTGTGCTTTACGCTTTAACGTTTTCTCGTTTGTGAAAAACGAGTTTTTTACGACTTGCTGGGTAATCGTACTGGCACCCTGTGATCCAAAGCCGTTCGTGATGTTGGCCACAATGGCGCCGCCGAGACGGATGACATCAATGCCTGAGTGTTCATAAAAGCGATTGTCCTCGGTTGCGAGGATGGCATCTTCCATCACTTGCGGAATGTCGTCATAATTAACATATTCGCGGTTTTGGGCGGTAAAGAACGGGATCTCCGTTTCACCGTCATTTGCCAGGAAGACAGGGCTGATCGGATCCCGGAGCAGATCTTCATCGAGTTCCGGGGCACTGCTCGCATAGACGGCAAACATGACGACGCCGAAGATCAATCCGGCTGTGGCCAGTGCAACAAGTGCCAGTATAGCCCGCTTAACCCAAGTACCGACACCGGATTTCTTTTTTTTGTTTGTATTCTTTCGCTGTCGTTCGATTGCTTTTCTGCGTTCTTCACGCGATATTTTTTTGTCACTCACAAGTGTTTCCTCACTTTCATGTATATGTTATTGCTCAAACTGATCGAGAACGGAGAGGTAATCGATTCTTGGAAAAGCGCCGGGCTTGACCTCAATAGATGATTGCTCGATTTCATCGAGTGCCATCGACTTGCGGCCGCCTTTGACCATTCGTTTCCAGTACGATTCAAGTTCGTTGAATGGCAGGACAAAATAGCGGTCCAATGCGGAAAATCGAATAATTAAAAAAGCCAGGCCGCCGTGGCGGGTAATATCTGCCATATGATGCACTTGGTGTTCGTGGATATTCTTCAGTGGAAAAGATGTGCGAATCTCAGTTTCTTTCGCCTCAAAATCGATATAACGCCCTTGCCATAGACCATTATAGTCCGTCGTTGAAGGCGCTTGGAAATATGCTTCCCGTATAACTGCCGCGCTTCTCGAAGGATATTCAACACGTACAATCTGTACCGGTACCGGCTTTTTGTGAATCACGGCCAGCCCGCGCTGCAAATAATACGTATTTGTTTCGTTTAATTCATCTTCCAATGTTTTCCCCCGGTTGCTGAACGAAACGTCCTTTTTCTTTTTTTGTACGGGCTTGTCTTTCGGGGGAGAAAACTTTTTGCCGTTTGGGTAATTGATTGCCATTTTGTGATACACCTCGCTTACTTTATCATATCACACGCAGATAGACGACAAATACGATGAAAGGTTTCCGAACTTTATTCCTAATAATAGCGGATTTTCATCGCTTCTCCAACTGAAAAGAATGCTTGTTCGGCAAACTGTATATTGCCGGCGGGATTGTGATAAACTAATGGCTATGGAGGGGGATACAGATGGACCTCAAACAACTATCGACAGCACTTTACAATGAATGCGATTCTTGCCTCGGGCGCTTTAAACAAATGCGCGAGCAAGATGCAGAACCTGATTTCTTTAACGATGTGAAACCTTATGCTGATGAATGGCATCAGAAGATAGATGAATGGAAACAAGCTTCACTCTTATTTATTCGCACTGAACGTCCGAAATATGTCCATCAGCTGCAAATTGATAATGCAGCCGATGGCATGGGGCAGGTTTTTGTGCAGAGCTTTTACAAGGAAACGAGTAAAAAGCGCTTTGTCCAAACAATCCAGGCAGCTCAATACACGATTCAAACCTTGCTTGCAGCGATCGATGAAAAGGGCGATGAAAAGCGATGAAAATCAAAAAGACCATACCGGAGATCCTGAAGGAGTGGAAAGTCGAACCGGAAATGATGGAGCGCATTTGGCATTGGCATACAAAGCCGGAAAAACCGGCCAGCTATGCCGATTTTCCGCCGGTGATGCACGATAGCTTAAAAGCGGCGCTTCAGAAAAAAGGCATTGGCCAGTTGTACACGCACCAGAGGCAGGCTTTTGATTTAGCGCTCAAAGGCAAATCGTTTACGGCCGTCACACCGACCGCTTCCGGAAAATCCTATTGCTATCACTTGCCGGTGCTCCACAAAATTCTAAATGATCCGAATGCGCGCGCCCTTTACCTGTTTCCGACAAAAGCCTTGGCGCAAGACCAAAAAAGCGATTTGCATGATTTGATCGAAAAAACCGAGCAGTCAATCCTGTCTTATACGTATGACGGCGACACATCGCCGTCGATCCGGACCAAAGTCCGTAAAGCCGGGCAAATCGTCATGACCAATCCGGACATGCTGCACTCGGCCATATTGCCCCATCACACAAAATGGGTCTCGCTGTTTGAAAATCTTCATTATATAGTGATCGACGAGCTTCATACGTACAAAGGCGTTTTTGGCACACACGTTGCGCATGTAATTCGACGGCTCAAGCGTATTTGCCAGTTTTACGGGAGCGATCCTGTCTTTATCTGCACATCGGCGACCATCGCCAACCCTAAGCAATTAGCGGAGAGTTTGACCAACACTGCCCACGAGCTGATCGATCAAAACGGCGCGCCGGCGGGGAAAAAGCATATCCTGTTTTATAATCCGCCGATTGTCCATCCGACATTCGGCGTAAGGCGCAGCGCTGTACTCGAAGTGCGCGATTTGGCGACGTATTTGATCAAGCAAGGCATTCAAACGATTGTCTTTGCCAAGAGCCGCGTGCGCGTGGAGATGCTTGTCACGTATTTGAATGAAATCACCAAATATAAATTGCAGGACGAATCGATCAAAGGCTACAGGGGCGGTTATTTGCCGACGGAGCGGCGCGCTATCGAAAAAGGACTGCGCGATGGGTCTATTCAATGCGTCGTGTCGACCAACGCGCTGGAGCTCGGCGTCGACATCGGCCAATTGCAGGCGTGCATCATGACCGGTTATCCCGGCAACATTGCGAGCGCCTGGCAGCAAGCGGGACGCGCGGGCAGGCGCCAGGACGAATCGCTCGTCATTTACGTGGCGCAATCGACAGCACTCGATCAATACATCATCAACCATCCGGAATATTTGCTGGACCAATCCCCGGAAGAAGCACGGATTCATCCGGAAAACATCATCATCTTAATGGATCATTTAAAATGTGCATCGTTCGAGCTGCCGTTTTCTACAGATGACCAGTACGGGGAATTTGATGTCCAGTCGCTTCTTGAATATTTGCAGGACGAAGGCGTATTGGTGAGGACGTCAAACCGCTGGCACTGGATGAGCGACCGCTTTCCGGCACATGACATTTCGCTTCGTTCTGCGACGCAGGAAAATGTCGTGATCGTTGACCAGTCGGTGCCCGCGGACACGAGAGTCATCGGCGAGATGGACCGCTTCAGCGCAATGACACTGCTGCATGAGGAAGCGATTTACTTGCACCAGGGCACCCAGTTTCAAGTGGAAATTTTAGACTGGGAAGAAAAGAAAGCCTATGTGACCGAAGTGGACGTTGATTATTTCACGGACGCCAACCTGGCGATCGAATTGAAAGTAATCAGCGAAGACAAGCACGTAAAGCTGCATAGTGCGAATGTTTATTATGGCGACGTTGCGGTTCTCGCGATGCCGACGATTTTCAAGAAAATTCGTTTTGATACGCATGACAATATCGGCTCAGGGCCGATATCGCTGCCGGCGGAAGAACTCCACACATCCTCTACTTGGCTGAGCTTCACAAAACCTGCTCATTTCAGCGATGCGGATTTATCGGATACGATGACCGGCGCCGCTTATGCGATTGAAAGCTTTATCCCGATTTTTGTCCAGTGCGACCGCCGGGATGTCCATGTTGTGCCTCAAGTCAAATCACCTCACAATGATTTGCCTTCTTTCTTTATTCATGATTCTTATCCAGGCGGGATCGGCATTAGTGAACGAATTTACGATTTATGGCAGCCGCTGCTCGAAAAAGCGCGTCAGCACGTAACGGAATGCCCTTGCTTTGATGGCTGCCCGTCGTGCATCGGCGCACAAGATGCAGCGCTGGATATGAAGTCACGGGTAATCGATCTGCTTGCAGAATTGGAAAGAGAGGGGTGACCCCATGTCTTTTGAAAACAAGCTGATGCAAATGAAAGGCATGCTCAAGAAAAAACCTTCGGCGCAGAAACCGCAGGAAGCATACAAGCCGGCTCATGAACAGCAATGGAAACAAATCGGATTGACGCTAAAAGAAAACAAATTCGGCTTTGTGTTCGAGAAAAAAATCGAGTATCCGCTCGATTACTTGCATGGCAATGTCGTGCTTGGTGAGTTGGACCGCGTGCTTGCTGCGTGGGAACAAACCGATTATGACCATCCGTTCAAGCTGTCGAGAAAAGATCCGGTTCTTTTTTTTGATACCGAAACAACGGGCCTTGGCGGAACGGGCGCCTATATTTTTCTTCTGGGCGTACTCGAGCGTGAAGAAGCCGGATTCGTCATGACCCAGTGGATTATGCCGGACCCTTCACAAGAAGCGGCTTTTTTGTACGAATCGAATTTGTGGCAGGCGCAGGACTCGATCGTTTTTTCATACAACGGCAAGAGTTTCGATTGGCCGCAGCTGCATTCGCGCTGGACGATGCACCGGGGGATGCTGCCAAAGCTTTCTGACCCGAGGCAAATCGATTTGTTCCACGGAACCAAGCGGATTTGGAAAAATGAGCTGGAGCGGCTAAAACTAAGTGTGATAGAAGACCAAAAGCTCGGATTTACAAGAAGCGGGGACGTGCCGGGCCATTTGATTCCAGCCATTTACCTGGACGCGGTCAAAAGCGGCTTTCCGGAAGGACTTGGCAAAGTGCTGTTCCATAACGAACTGGATATCTTGTCGCTCGTGTCGTTGTATATCCGTTCGTCTGATTTGCTGATGGAAGATATGATGAGTGAATCGAGCGGCGCTTATACGAACATCGGCAAATGGTATGCTGATTTAAAGCAGTTTGACCAAAGCGCAGCCTATTTGGAGCATGTAACAGCTGAGCGCGGAGATGCCGGCGCGCTGGCACGCTATTTGCTGGGCATTCAGAAAAAGCGCAAAGGCGAATACGCGGAAGCCCTCGAATTGTTCAAGCAGGCAGCACCGCATTTAAGAGGCACCGCTGAAGTCGAGGCTTGGGTTCATGCGGCCAAATTATACGAGCACCAAATGAAAGATCCGCTTCAGGCGCTGGTCATGACTGGATTTGCCCGTGAAGCAGCAGCCAACACGACTGTGCGCAAATCGCTTCAAATGGATTTAATCAAGCGCGAAATGCGGCTTGAACAGAAAAAAAGAAAAAAAGCTGCCGAAACCATGGTTCACGGAACACGTTAAATATCGCTTATGCTATACTATCCGTAAGGAAAAGACCAAATCAACAAAGTTTCTCTTAATGGAAGGGCGATTTGAATGGATATTAAATTTGGAGCAAAAGACATTCTTGAAAAAGACTTTAAAACAGCAATGCGCGGCTATAACCAAGATGAAGTCGATCATTTTCTTGATGAGGTAATTCAGGACTACGAACTGTACAATAAAAAAATCGAACAGTTGGAAAACGAGAACCGCCGTTTGCGTGCCGAACTCGAGCAATCGCCGAAACGTCAAGCGACGCCGGCACCCGGCACGACCAATTTTGACATTCTTCGGAGATTGTCCCATTTGGAAAACCATGTTTTCGGAAACAAGCTGGACAATCGCTAAAACTATTGTCATCAAGACAAGGATAGCGTATACTTAGTTAGCCATTTAAAATTCTGGCAATCGCTCCCGCACTTGATGCGGGAGAGGAAAGTCCATGCTCACACGGATCTGCGATGACCGTAGTGATCGCGCTCAGCGAAACAATAAGCTGGGGCAGCATTTATGCTGACGGCGGGTAGAACACCTAAGTCCTCGGATATGGTCGAAATACCCTGAAGGTGCCACAGTGACGGAGCTGTATAAGAAATTATGCAGGTGGAACGAGGTAAACCCCGCGAGTGAGAAACCCAAATTATGGTAGGGGCACTTTTCCAAGGGAATTGAACCGATGGAAGAGGCGGATTTGATCCGCAGATAGATGATTGCCATCCACAAGTACGAGGCTTTGGCCGTTTGAGTACGTGGAGACAAAACATGGCTTATAGAATTTTGAATGGTCTTAAATTAGTTATCAGAAAGGCTCTCCTTCCGGGGAGCTTTTCTTCATATGAAGAAAAGTATCAATGATGAAAGATCAACACTGGATATGGGATCGTGATGGCTCTAATGAATAAGCATACAAAGACAGATACGTCCCATCAATTAATGGATTTGCCGCATGAATTGCCGCAGCGAGTGTTTCAAAAAGTCTCAGAAGGCATCATGATCACTAACTTGCACGGTGAAATCGTTCTCGTCAATCCAGCATTTGAATTGGTTACTGGCTATGCAAAAGAAGAAGTGCTTGGCCATACACCGAAATTGCTGCAAAGCGGACAGCACGATGCTTCTTTTTACAGCAGCATGTGGAAGCAAATCGGCGAAACCGGTGAATGGCAGGGAGAAATATGGAACCGGCGCAAAAATGGCGATCTTTATCCGGAATGCCTGTATATTACAGCAATAAAAGACGCATCCGGCGCCGCCAGCCACTATTGCGGCATCTTTACCGATTTGACGGAAGGAAAAGCAGCGGCCCAAGAGTTGAAGGAAATGGCACATTCGGATCCATTAACCGGATTATCCAACCGGCTGGATTTCACCGATCGAATGACTCATTTGATTCGAACAGCTGCGGTCAATGATTTTCGCCATTCCGTACTCATTCTGGATCTCGACCGCTTCAAGCAAATAAACGAATCGCTCGGTCTTGAAGCCGGCGACCGTTTGCTTATAGAAGTAGGACAGCGGCTTCGAAACAAGCTGGCGAGCAAAGATGTATTGGCGCGGTACGGAGCGGACGAATTTGTCATTGCACTTGCTGCAATCAAGCACCCGAAAAAAGCGGCAAGCTTAGCAAAAGAACTGATCCAAGAGCTTGAGCGTCCGTTTTGTATCGATGGCAACGAAATTCGCATTTCAGCATCGGTCGGCATCAGCCTTTATCCGGATGACGGGGCAACTGAAAAAGAGCTGCTTCAAAAAGCAGAGCAGGCATTATATTCTGCCAAGAAGTTCGGTTCCGGACAGTTTTTGTTTTTTCATGCAGACCTTTATCCATCCAATACATGGTCTATGGAAAGTGAACTGAGGCGTGCGATCGAAGAAAAGCAGTTTTATCTCAATTACCAGCCGAAAATTTCGCTGACAGATGGTTCGTTTCTCGGAATGGAAGCATTGGTTAGATGGAACAGCGACCGGTTGGGATTCGTTTCTCCGGGTGAATTTATTCCGCTGGCAGAAACGTCAGGACTGATCATCCCGCTTAGCGAACAGATTATTGAACAAGCGTGCACCGATTTTTTAAAGTATGAATTCGAACAGCTGCTGCCTGCTGTTATCTCGTTGAATATATCAGGCGTTCATTTTCGCCATCCGGAATTTCTGGGGGATTTGTTCGAGCTGTTTGAAAAAATGAATTGCCAGCCTCGTCATTTTGAACTGGAACTGACAGAAGGGGCGCTAATGGGCGAGCATTTAGAGGCAGAACATAAACTCATGCAGTTAAAAAGAGCAGGGTTTGGCGTTTCCATTGATGACTTTGGGACTGGATATTCTTCACTCAGCTACTTGCAGCGCTTTCGTGTAGACTGGTTGAAGATCGACCGCATCTTTATCAAAGAACTCACAGCCAAAGAAGAAAACCGCCATATCGTTGAAGCGATTATTCGCATGGCACACAGCCTGCGCTTGAAAGTAGTAGCAGAAGGCGCAGAGACCGAAAAAGAAATAACAGTGCTGAAGCAGCTCGGCTGCGACGCTGTTCAAGGATATGTTTTCGCCAAGCCGATGCCGGCTGAAGACATCCGTCCATTTATTGAGAAATCAGAATTCCTTAAAATAGAAAGGGCGTTGTTATGACAAGCTATAAATTACTCGCTACAGCAGCAATGGGATTAGAAGCCATTGTCGCAAATGAAGTGAAAGAACTCGGGTACGAAACAACTACAGATAATGGTAAAGTGTTTTTCGAAGGAACGGCACGGGACATTGCAAAAGCTAATTTATGGCTGCGCACAGCCGATCGCGTAAAAGTAATCGCTGCTGAATTTACAGCAACGACGTTCGATGATTTGTTCGAACAGACAAAAGCCATCGAATGGGAAAAATTCCTGCCGGTGGATGCTGAATTCCCGGTACAGGGAAAATCGGTCAAGTCGACGCTTCATAGCGTGCCGACCTGCCAGTCGATCGTTAAAAAAGCGATTGTCGAGCGATTGAAAAAAGCATACCACCGCAATGCCTTTTTGGACGAATCAGGTCCGCGCTTTAAAATTGAAGTATCCATTTTGAAAGACAAAGTGCAGCTGTCGATCGATACAAGCGGCGCAGGTCTCCACAAACGCGGATACCGCGTCGGACAAGGCGAAGCACCGCTAAAAGAAACGCTGGCAGCAGCGCTCGTCAAGCTATCACGCTGGACGCCGGACCGCCCGTTTGTCGATCCTTTCTGTGGATCCGGAACGATTGCCATCGAAGCTGCAATGATCGGCCAAAACATTGCCCCGGGCTATAACCGCGAATTCGACAGCGAACAGTGGCCGTGGGTCGGACAAGAAATTTGGGACGAAGTGCGAGCAGAAGCGGAAGAGCAGGCTGATTACGATCAGCCGCTCAACATCCTCGGCACCGATATCGATCACCGCATGATCAAGATTGCAGAAGAAAACGTCATAGAAGCTGGGTTTGCGGGGCTTATCCGCCTGCAGCAGCGACAAGTGCAGGATTTTACCACAACCGAAGAAAATGGTGTCGTGATCGGGAATCCGCCTTATGGCGAGCGGATCGGTGAAGTGGAAGTTATCGAAGAAATGATCCAAGACATGGGCCGCATCTTTGCGAAGCATCCAACATGGTCTATCTATATGCTGTCGTCAATGGAAGGCTTTGAAAAGCTTTACGGACAGCCTGCGACTAAAAAACGCAAACTGTATAACGGTTTTATCCGTACAGATTTGTTCCAATTCTGGGGAGAACGCCCAAAAAATAAATGAGAAAAACGGAAGGGCGAACGCCCTTCCGTTTTCCTGTGAGGAGATATTATGAGACAAGCATTGCCATTTCCGTTATCAAAAGACAAAACATTCTTTGATTCATTGAACGATTGGATCGGCGATATTTTCTACGACATTCTTCCGGAAAAAGGCTATGAACTGCGCGATGAGCAAGTATTCATGTCTTTCCAGCTGGAAAAAGCACTAAAGCAAAAAGACGTGCTGTTTGCAGAAGCGGGCGTTGGTACAGGGAAAACAATGGCTTATTTGCTGCCGGCAATCGCCTATGCCCGCTATACCGGTAAACCGGCATTGATTTCCTGCGCCGATGAAGCGCTAATCGAACAACTGGTGAAAAAAGGCGGCGATATCGACCGTTTGGACGAGCTGTTCAACTTGAACCTGGATGTCCGCCTGGCAAAATCGCGTGACCAGTACTTGTGCCTCCAGCGCTTCGAAGGAGCCAAAAAACGCAGCGAAGCTGACTTTTTGGATGTGATCGAGTTCACGCTTCCTGAGTTCGTCAACAAAACGTATTCGATGCAAAACATGTTTCCTTATGGAGAGCGTTCGAGTTATCCGGAGTTGACCGACGACGAATGGCAGCAAGTCAACTACCACCCGATCCAAAACTGCAATGCGTGTGATATGCGTAATAAATGCGGCCAGACGCTGCACCGCAACCATTACCGGGAAGCCACCGATCTGGTCATTTGCTCGCATGATTTTCTGATGGAGCATATTTGGACAAAAGAAAACCGCAAGCACGAAGGTCAGACGCCGCTATTGCCGGAAGTTTCGCAAATCGTGCTCGATGAAGGCCATTTGCTGGAATTTGCCGCACAGCGCGCATTGACTTATGAAGTGCAGCAAAGCTCGCTATACGATGTGACTGAGAAAGTCATGGTCGACGGCGTGCGCGAAAAAACACTTGGTTTGATTGAACGCACAATCGATTTGCACACAGAGTTTTTCCGTGTGCTGCGCGAAAACCTTGTTCCAAGTGAAGAAGACCGGAAAGCCATCCAGGATTCACAGCTGCTCAAGCAAATTGGGCGTGAATTGATCAATACTGTCGACAACTTGCTGGAAGAGTTTGTTTTTGAAGGAGAGCTGTTCAGCATTCCTGAATACGAATTGAACCTGGCAGAAGAATATTTCGAGCAATACAATTTCTCGATGGGCTTGTTCGTGGAAAACGGCGATGCCGTCAGTTGGCTGGAGGAAAAAGATGAAATCGAAACGCTGGTCATCATGCCGCGTCTTGTGACGGATATTTTAGAAGAGAAATTGTTTGACGGCAAGCTGCCGATCATCTTTTCATCGGCCACATTGTCTGTCGCCAAAGACTTTACGTATTTGGCGGATACGCTTGGGATCGATGGATTTGAATCGTTTTCCGTCCCGTCTCCGTTTGATTACGAAGAAGTGATGGAGATTTTCAAGCACCCGCTTGAGCAGGAACAAAAAGCAAGCCGCATTCTAGAACTTGCCGCTGAAGGCGGCCAAACCTTGGTGCTGTTCAAATCCAAAGCAGCGATGCAGGCATTCAAGCAAGGACTGCCGGCAGATCTTCCGGTCCGCATGGAATTTGAAGGCGACCGTGAGCTGTCTTCAGTCGTCCGTGACTTCCAGGAAGGAAAATTCCAAGTGCTGTGCTCGCACCATTTATGGGAAGGCATGGACTTGCCTGGAGATGCATTGACCAAAGTCATCATTGTCGATTTGCCGATGCCGCCAAGCGATCCGGTCTTTGACGCGAAACGCAAATTCAGCGAACATCCGCTTGAGGAAATCGATTTGCCGTTTATGCAGCTTCGTTTGCAGCAAGGTATCGGGCGCCTTATCCGTTCCTCGTCGGATCACGGCGAAATTCATTTGCTGTTGACCGAAGAAGAACTGCGCATCGAACATTTATGGCAGTCGGTTCTGCCGGTCGCAGCAAAAAATCGTTAAAGGCAAATCTGTTGGATATGGTACAATAGACCGGAAAGAAAAGGGGGAATATTGTGTCAATGGAACAACAATTCAAAGACATTCAACAGAAAATGACGAGTTATAACGAAGCGCTTGCCTTGCTTTACTGGGACATGCGCACCGGTGCACCGAAAAAAGGCAATGAGCTTCGCTCGGAGACGATTGGAACGTTATCGTCTGAACTGTTTGCCCTTTCCACTTCTGAAGAATACGGGGAAATGCTGGCGGCGCTCAAGCAGCAAGACGGCTTGTCCGAAGTGATGCAGCGTTCGGTTGAAGAAGCCGACCGCGAATACCAGTTGAACGCCAAAATTCCGCCGGAAGAATACCGTGAATATGTTGTCTTAACAAGCAAAGCGGAATCCGTGTGGGAAGAAGCGAAAGAGCAGTCTGACTTCTCGTTGTTTCAACCCTATTTAGAGCAATTGGTGGCAACGACGCGCCGATTTGCCGGCTACTGGGGCATCAAGGGCGGCAGCGTTTATAACACACTGCTCGACCAATATGAACCAGGCGTTACGAC
>JASKZU010000112.1 GCA_030147455.1 Planococcus sp. (in: firmicutes)
TGTTCTTCGTTTTGCTGTTTGAAAAGACGCTGGGCTTTTTCGCGGCTTCCTTCATCCAAAAGCGACAAAAAAGAGCTTGGTTTTCCAAACAATTGCTCTGCTTGCTTGGATTGTTCGACAATTGCCAAGCTATTGTTCAATTGAAACGCCGGAAGCGGCCATTCAGCCAGTTGAAAGCGAGCTGTCATCGTTCGCCCCCTTTCCGGTCCGGATCCATTCACGCAGTGCACCGAGTTCGCGAACAATAACGGCACCTTTGACCGAATAGTCTTTGTAGCTGGCCAGCGTTACGGCCCGCCCCCCCACTAGGACAGCCGGTCTGAAATCCAATTTCATAAATGCTTCCGCATAGGTTTTCAAAGCAGGCAAGCGGTGGGCTAGTGCACCCGATAACGCCACAACGTCCGGCTGCCATTCGTTTGCTGATTCGAGTGCCGTATCGAGTGGCAAATTCGGCCCTAAATAACGAACCGAATAGCCTTCCTCACGAAACAAGGCAGAGACCATTTTCAATCCGATATAATGTTCTTCGCCTTCAGGCGCAAAAACCATTGCTTTTAACTGCCGGTCTTTTTTTGCTGAGCGAATTTCAGTGGCTGACAAAACAAAATCACATACCGATGTCGCCAAATGCTCTTCTGCTACCGAGACTTTGTTTTGTTCCCATAACTCACCGATGCGGTACATCGCCGGTGTTAATACATCATGGTAAAGTTCTTCAAAAGAATGATCTTTCAAATAATGCTGGACATATTTCAATGCCGCTTCTTCTTCACCCTCCAGAAACAGATCTGAAAGTTGTATGGCGTCGTTCATGTGATCAGCCCCTTTGGTCTTTAGGGAGCTTCAATAGCTGAACTGACCTTTTAAGGCAGCTCTGCATGAAATCTCCTTGAGCGGATTCCGTGTAATGCGGCATGATGCTGATGAGCCGTTGGAAATTGTCAATAATAAGCGCAGTTTCCACATTTCTGCTAACCAGCACGGTTTCCAGCCAAACGGAGTATTCGACGAATATGTTCTCGTCTCCCAGCTCCCAAGCCGTCTCCAGGTAATCCAAATGATGGTGATTGTCTTTAACGGTATGTTCATATCCGCGGTCACCGAAACGTTCCCATAAGTTTGGGTAAGCCTCATAAATATCTTCTGCTGTGCGTGCAGCAATTTGCTGCTTTTGATCGGCATTCATTCGGCCACCACTTCATATTGATGAACTTTCGGAACAATCCCCGCCAACTGCTGGTCAGGGTAATTTTTCTCCAAATCATGAATTTCTTTAAATTCCTGGCTTTTTACCCAGTTCATATAAGCTTCTTTTGTTTGCCACTCGAGATGGACAGTCAGCTCATGGCGCTTTTTTGTATTTTGGATCAATCGGAACGATGTAAATCCTTCTGCCTGATCGACACGGCGCGAGCGCTTCCGGTAAATGTCAATGACTTCATCTATTTTATCGGTTGGTACACTAACTGTAGATGTAACGATATACATGAAAAAACTCCTTTATACTCAAACCGAATCGACAGGCTTGATGATATTAACCATCCAATAGTAACTTGGCTCGGACCTTCTGATGCGTTTAAAAAGTTGTATAACTTCAAGCATGCCGAATGAAGGAATTTCCGGGTTATTAAAGGCACAACTCAGCATAACATCTCGGCTAGCGAAATAAAAGCAAACCTATTTACCCTTTATTTAATTTTTTTACTATTCTGCTTGTCTTTTAATTCCCCATCCCGTATCATGGAAAACATCAACCAATTACATAAGACGATTTCTTATCGAGAGAGACGGAGGGATTTGGCCCTTTGATGTCTCAGCAACCGGACGCATTTGTCACGGTGCTAATTCCAATGGGCACAACCCAGCAGATGAGAAGATAGCATATACAAGCAATGGCTTTCTTCTTTTACACAGAAGAAAGCCATTTTTTAATGGAAAGGATGAACAACATGACAAAGCAAAGCCTTGAAACGCGCCTAGTACAGCTTGGCAACCGCAGCGACCAGCAAACAGGTGCTGTAAATCCGCCGATTTATCTCTCTACTGCCTATGAACATGAGGGCCTTGGGAAATCGACAGGGTATGATTATACCCGCACAAAAAATCCAACGCGCCATTTATTGGAAGAAGGTATTGCACAGTTGGAAGGCGGCGATGCAGGATTTGCCTGCAGTTCTGGAATGGCAGCGATTCAATTGGTCATGTCTTTATTCCGGCCAAACGACGAAATCCTCCTTCCGGAAGATATCTACGGCGGAACTTACCGATTGCTGGAACAATACGAGGAAAGCTATCATATTCGCCCTATATACGATGCATTCACCGATGTGGGTGCGACAGAGGCGAAAATCACCGACCAAACAAAAGCGCTTTTCATTGAGACACCGACCAATCCGCTGATGCAGGAAATCGATTTGATTGCCTATGCAGAGCTGGCAAAACGCCATGGTTTATGGCTGATTGTCGATAACACGTTTTTAACGCCCTTTTTGCAGCAGCCGCTGCTGATTGGTGCAGATATCGTGCTTCACAGCGCCACCAAATATATTGGCGGCCATAACGATGTACTCGCTGGCCTCGTTGCTGCTAAAGGACAAGCATTATGCGAACAGCTCGCCAGTGCACATAATTCTGCTGGAGCTGTTTTATCGCCGTTTGATTCATGGCTGTTGATCCGCGGCCTGAAGACATTGCCGCTGCGCATGCGCCAGCATGAGGCAAATGCACAAAAACTCGCTGATTTTCTCCAGCAGCACGAAGCTGTTACAGATGTTTTATATCCCGGCAAAGGCGGCATGCTATCGTTCCGGCTGGAGCGTGAGGAATGGGTCGGTGCATTTTTGGAAAACCTGTCTCTTATATGCTTTGCCGAAAGCCTCGGCGGCGTAGAAAGCTTTATCACGTATCCGGCAACACAAACCCATGCCGACATGCCGGTAGCAGAACGAACGGCGCGCGGTGTATGTAACCGCCTGCTCCGCTTTTCCGTAGGCGTAGAGCAGGCTGAAGATTTGATTGATGATTTGTCGCAAGCCCTGGCCAAACTGGAAAAGGAGGTCGCTTCTTATGAGCGAACGACGTGAAACGAAACTGATTCATTCAGCAGGCATCGATCCATTAACTGGTGCTGTTAACGTACCCATTTACTTGTCCTCTACATTTCACCAGGAAAGCATTGATTCTTTCGGGCCTTTCGATTACAGCCGCTCCGGCAACCCGACACGCAAATCGCTCGAAGAAACGATTGCTACACTTGAAGGCGGAGCACGCGGCCTTGCTTTTTCATCAGGCATGGCAGCAATTTCCTCTGCGTTCATGCTGCTTGAAGCAGGCGACCATGTTCTTGTTTCTGAAGACGTTTACGGCGGAACCTACCGCTTTATCACAGAAGTGCTGGAGAAGTTCCAAATCGACTATACGTTTGTTGATATGACCGACCTTGGTGAAGTAGCGGCTGCGTTTCTTCCAAACACAAAAGTCGTTTATATTGAAACGCCTTCCAATCCAGTCATGAAAATTACTGATATCGAAATGGCCGCCAAATTGGCTAAAGCAAATGACGCCTGGACATTTGTAGACAACACGTTCATGACGCCGCTTTATCAAAACCCGTTGGCACTCGGAGCAGATATCGTCCTTCACAGCGCCACCAAATTTTTATCAGGGCACAGCGATATTACCGCCGGGCTCGCTGTCACAAAAGACGCAGGACTCGGAGAACAATTGGCCTTTATCCAAAATACGTTTGGCGCAGTTCTCGGTGCCCAGGACTCGTTCACTTTGATTCAAGGCATCAAGACACTAGGTGCACGCACCAAACAATCCGGAGAAACAACAGCCCGCATTGCAGAATATCTGCACAAACATCCGCTTGTTGAAGAGGTCTACTATCCAGGCTTTTCTTTCCATCCCGGAAACCCGATCCATAGCCGCCAAGCGACTCATGCAGGATGTGTACTCTCGTTCCGGCTTGCCGACAAAGAAGCTGCCCGTATCCTTGTAAAAGAACTGCAGATTCCCGTATTCGCGGTTAGCCTCGGCGCCGTCGAATCGATTCTTTCCTACCCAGCCACAATGTCGCATTCGGCGATGCCGCCAGGGGAACGCGAAAAACGCGGCATCACCGAAGGACTCCTGCGCTTTTCTGCAGGGCTTGAGCATGCGGACGACTTGATCGATGATTTTAGCCAGGCACTCGAGAAAATTGCTTCGTTTAAAGGCAAGAGCATCGCTTTTTAAAACCAGCAGCCGTAAAAAAGCCTGAATTCCAAATGGAATTCAGGCTTTTTGCTATTTTGCGGCCACTTGTGCTTTTTCGGCAAGGGGAGCTCTTGCTACCCCCGACCGGGTCGCTGCAGTGGCTACCGCTTTTGCCACTGCGGCTGCCACACGCAAATCAAAAGGTTTTGGAATCACATAGTCTTCGTGTAATTCCTCTTTCGTGATCAAAGCCGCAATTGCTTCTACAGCCGCCACTTTCATTGCATCATTGATATCGCTCGCCTGCACATCGAGTGCTCCCCTGAACAAACCAGGAAACGCTAAGACATTGTTTACTTGGTTGGCAAAATCAGAGCGTCCGGTCCCTACAACGCGAGCTCCTGCTGCTTTGGCGGCATGCGGCACAATCTCCGGATTCGGATTGGCCATCGCGAAAATGATTGGGTCCTCGTTCATCGAACGAACCATGCTTTCACTTAACGCACCTTCTGCAGATACGCCGATAAATACATCTGCACCG
>JASKZU010000113.1 GCA_030147455.1 Planococcus sp. (in: firmicutes)
TCCGTATTTGGGATCGGGCACGCCGACTACTTGAACATCTTGGACGGACGGGTGCTGATACAGAAACTCTTCGATTTCACGCGGATAGATATTTTCCCCGCCTCGGATAACCATATCTTTGATGCGGCCGGTGATGGAAATATAGCCA
Organism: Planococcus sp. (in: firmicutes); assembly: GCA_030147455.1. Classification (GTDB taxonomy): domain Bacteria; phylum Bacillota; class Bacilli; order Bacillales_A; family Planococcaceae; genus Planococcus. The sequence continues at coordinate 149 of JASKZU010000113.1, forward strand.
TCCTCATCTTCTGCTGCAATGTCGCCGGTATGAAGCCAGCCGTCGCTGTCAACCGCTTGCCGGGTCGCTTCTTCGTTTTTGTAATAACCTTTCATGACCAGGTACCCTCGTGTACACAGTTCTCCCGGCATTCCCATAGCAACTCTTTCGCCAGTAGCCGGGTCGATGATTTTCACTTCTACATCCCCGTGCGGCTTACCGACTGTCGCCACACGCTTTTCAATAGCATCGTCTTTGCCGGTTTGCGTGATGACCGGCGACGATTCGGTTTGACCATATGCAATGGTGATTTCGCTTGCTCCCATATCGCTGATGACCTTCTTCATCACCTCGATCGGACAAGTAGAACCGGCCATGATTCCCGTTCGCAAAGTGGAAGTGTCGAAAGAAGCAAAGTCCGGATGGTTCAGTTCGGCGATAAACATCGTCGGCACACCATGAAGCGCCGTGCATTTTTCGTCCTGCACCATTTGCAGCACACGCTTTGGATCAAACTGTTCTGCAATGACCATCGTCGTTGCATGCGTCACTGCGGCAAGCGTTCCAAGCACACAGCCGAAACAATGAAAAAACGGCACAGGGATGCACAAACGGTCGTTTTCATCCAAATTCATCATATCCCCTACGAGACGCCCGTTGTTGACAACGTTGCGATGCGTCAGCATCACCCCTTTCGGGAAACCGGTCGTGCCGGAGGTATACTGAATGTTAATGACATCATCCGGATCCATCGATTCGAAACGTTCTTCCAATTGTTCAACGGTTATCGTTTCTGCAAACGCTTCAAATTCACTCCAAGTAAAGATGCCTGGGTACTGGTTGCCGCTCATGACAACGATACGCTTTAAATGCGGCAGTTTCGGCGAATCGATCCGACCCTTTTCCGCTTTTTCAAGTTCGGGACAAACCTGTTTTAATACATCGATATAATTGGTTCCTTTAAATTCTTCTCCGAGTATCAGCGTCGTGGAATCTGATTGCTTCAGTAAATACTCCAGCTCATTTGCCTGGTAGCTCGTATTGACCGTCACCAGCACGCCGCCCATCTTGCCGGTTGCATATTGGCTTAGCAGCCACTCCCGCTTATTATCCGACCAAATGGCGATATGTTCGCCTTGTTGGATGCCGAGCCCCATGAACGCTTTGGCCAGACGATCGGTTTCCAAATTAAACTCTTCATAAGTTTTACGGATATTTTTTTCCGGATAGACATATGCCTCGGTTTTTGGAAACATTGTTGCCTGCTCTTTTAAAATGCCACCTACTGTCTGGTCAAGAATCACCATCTTATTGCCTCCTATGTGAAAACGTTTTCAATCTATCTTTATTATTGCAAAATTCCAAATAAAAGGAAAGTACCTTTTCCAGTTGGCACAGTCGCCGTGTGCCTCCCCGCCATGTTAAAATAAGCCTATCTTACAGAACGGAAGGAATTTTCTTATGGAACTTCAAACCATGCATGCACAACTTGCCGAAAAACTTCAAATCCAGGCACTCGTGAATGCCACGATCAGCCAGCCGAGGCTAAAATCCGATGAACTCAAACGGGTCAAGTTAAAGCCCGTCGAGTTAAAAGAAGGCTACCGTATCCAGTTCGAATACCAATATGAACAAACACTGAGCCATCAAAACCTGGATGTGGAAGCAGCCTCTGCTGAACTTACCCAGCTATTCACCCGCTTCCGCCAAGGAATGTTCCAGTTCACAGAAGAAAAAATCCAAATCCAATTGACTAAAAAGTTCAAAGTCAGCTATAAATCGGAAGCTACAGCCAAGCAGCAAGCCAGCCTTTCCCATAACCGAAAAAAAGCTTATTTGCTGGAAGACGGCATTCCTTATCCGTTTCTTGTGCGCCTCGGGGTCCAAACAACCGATGGCCAAGTTAAAAAGCAGAAATATGATAAATTCCGCCAAATCAACCGGTTTATCGAATTTATCGATGACGCGCTCGTCCATTTGCCGAAAGACCGGACCATCCGCATTCTTGATTTTGGTTCCGGCAAATCGTATTTGACGTTTGCGCTATACCACTATTTGCGCGTCGAGAAAGGCTTAGACCTCCGCGTAACCGGCTTGGATTTGAAAAAAAGCGTGATCGAAGAATGCCAGCAGATCGCTGCTGACCTTGAGTATGACCAACTGGAGTTTCTTGTCGGCGATATTAACGACTATGACCAGGACACAGCAGTCGACATGGTCGTGACGCTGCATGCATGCGACGTGGCCACTGATATGGCACTTGCGCGCGCCGTTAAATGGAATGCAGGCGTTATTTTGAGCGTTCCTTGCTGCCAGCATGAACTGAACAGCCAAATCGATTCGGCCCCGCTTGGGTTGATGCTTCAGCATGGATTGATCAAAGAACGCTTTAGCGCGCTCGCCACCGATTCGATTCGCGCAGAATTGCTGTCGCTCGTCGGCTACGAAACGCAGCTGATGGAATTTATCGATATGGAGCATACACCGAAGAACATTTTGATCCGTGCTTACCGCACCGGAAAAAAACCGGCAGCCGGCCAGTGGGATCGATACCGTGAATTCACCCGGTTGCTTCACGCCAAACCCTTCTTGGAAACTGAATTAAAGGAGCTCCTATGAAAAGAAAAAACCTTGTAAATGGCATGATTCTGGCTTTTTCTGTCATCCTGATCCGTTATATCAGCGTACACGTCTACGAAATGCCGCTGGTTTTGACGCTGATTCTGCTGATGGCATTGATTTATGCCGGCATCCGGCTCGTCGAACAATTTCCTGCGCTCGATGAACCTGTCGGGAAAAAGATGGCTTTGGCCACCAATACACTCGTGATTGTAACGATTTTCTTGATGTTTTTTGTTCTCAAACTTTAATAAACAAATATAAAAAGCCGGGTTCCCAATGGAAACCCGGCTTTTTTGACTGTATTCTGCAATTATGGCGTATTGTCGTTCGGTTCTTGCTCAGCCTCTTCTTTAATGACCGCTTCTATATAAGCTTTGACCGGCTCGATTGTCAGTTTGAGGTGACTTGTTTCCAAATTTTTCTGCAGATAATCCAGCTGATGGTCTTCTACGGCATAAGATTGCAGGTTCAGCACATTGTTGATATAAAGCATCCCTTCGTTCGTAGCCATCGGGGTATCGATGCCTTCTTTTTCCTGTTCTTCAACCTTTTCAATTCCATGTACGAGCCCTTCATCCATTAATTCCTGCATGACGTCCTTATACTGGTCTTCGCCCATGCCATCAGACAAGTTGCGGTTCAGCTGTTGGACTTCTTCAAGTTTTGCTCCTTTATAAAACTGCGCATAGTAGGCCATGAGCACTTGTTCTTTCTTTTGCAGTTCTTCCATAAAGTTGTAACCTCCAATTTATTCGATGTTGCTTTTGTTATTCCCTCATTCACTGCTAGTTAAGCCTAATCCATTTCCATAAAAATGAAACTTTCGGGCTGACCAATCGTTACTACTGAAGGAAGCAAAACGGAAAGTGGGTGGCTCACATGAGCAACGAAAAAATTGTCGAAATCCGCAAACTGTCGAAAACTATCGGCAAGAAACAAATCATCAGAAATCTGAACTTGGATCTCCATAAAGGTGAAATAACCGGGTTTCTCGGGCCGAACGGAGCCGGCAAGACCACGACCATCCGAATGATGGTCGGTTTGATGCGTCCTACAGAAGGCGATGTCCTGATCAATGGCAAGTCGATCCGCCACGACTTTGAAAAAAGCATCGAACAGGTCGGCGTCATCGTAGAAAATCCAGAAATGTATAAATACATGTCCGGCTATAAAAATTTGCTTCATTTTGCCCGGATGCACAAAGGCATTACCAAAGAGCGCATCACCGAAGTGATCCAGCAAGTCGGCATGCAAAACCGCATCAACGAGAAAGTCAGCTCCTATTCACTTGGAATGCGGCAGCGTCTCGGATTGGCACAGGCTCTCCTTAACAATCCAAAGTTTTTGATTTTGGATGAACCGACAAACGGTCTCGACCCGGCTGGCATCCGCGAATTCCGGATGTATTTGCAAAAAGTGGCGCACGAAAACGATGTCGCTATTTTCGTTTCCAGCCATTTGCTGTCGGAAATCGAGCTTTTGTGCGACCGGATTGCCATTATTCAAAATGGCGAACTGATCGATATTAAAAATGTCCACGATACCCAGCAATCCCGCTACTACATAGAAGCCAAGCCGCTTGAGCGCACGCAGCAAGTATTGGAAGAAATCGGATTTTCTGTCCAGCCGCACAATGACGGGTTCCTGATTGATACAGAAGCCCAGCATATTCCGGGAGCCATCAAGCTGATGATCGCCGCAGGACTGGAACTCTATGCGATCCAGCCCCATCGTACGACACTCGAAGACCAATTCCTTGAAATGACTGGAGGCGGCGAAATTGTTCAAGCTCATACAAAATGAATGGATGAAACTATGGAGCAAAAAAGCTCCGTGGGTGATGGCGGCCTTGCTTGTAATTATTTTAATCGCCGGCGCCGCACTTACAAAGTGGACGGATTCAGCCTTCCAAGGCGAAGCAGACTGGCAGGAAACGGTGACGATGGACATGATGATGTATGAGGAGCAGGCACAGAATGCTGACGTTGCCCCACAGCAAAAAAGCTATTATGAAGATCGCGCAGCCATCGCCGAATACCGCCTGGCCAACGATGCTGCACCTTTTGAATATACAAGCGTCCAGCAGCAAGTGCTCGACTCGCATATGATGGTATCACTCGTTACATTGTTTACGGTAATTGTCGGAGCGGGCATCGTTGCTGCTGAATTTTCACAAGGTACGATTAAGATGCTGCTCACTCGGCCCGTGGCAAGATGGAAGATTCTTCTATCAAAATATATAACAACGATGCTATTCGCATTATTGCTTGCCGTCATTACCTTTGTGGTGAGTGCTGCAGCTGCGATGATTTTCTTCGGATTCGGTGACGGCACGTTCCTAGTAGTAGATGGGGCAAATGTGGTCGAGGGATCTTACTGGCTCGAAGCATTGAAACTGTTCGCACTGAGCCTTGCAAGCACATGGATCATCGGAACGTTCGCATTTATGCTCGGCACCGTCTTCCGCTCGAGCTCACTTGCCATCGGCGTCTCGATTTTCCTCATGTTTGTCGGAATTCAGCTCGTTTTTCTTTTGCAGAAATATGAAATTGTCAAATTGTATTTGTTTACCCATAGAGATTTGACCCAGTTCTACTCCAGCTTTATGCCGGTTCCAGACATTACAATGACGATGTCGGTGATCGTGCTCGTTGTGTATTTCATTATTTTCATGCTGATCAGCTTGTTGACGTTCGGACGCCGTGACGTCACCGCATAACAGTAAAACCCCCATGAATTTTGTTCATGGGGGTTTTGCTATTAATAAGCGATGCCAACGCGGCTTTTCAGAAAATCGTCTGAAGTCAGCTGTTCGTATGCAAACAAAGCCGTGTCGCCAGCGGTGATTTCCTTGCCGTCTTCCGGCAAATAGTTTTCTTCAAAGCGGAAATAGCCTTTTGGCTCGCCGTCAGGCAAATATGTCGGGCAGACAATCGTCCAGTCTAAATCGCTTTGCTCGAACGCCTGAAAAGCTTTTTCGTGTTCTTCGGCGGCAAAGGTCAACTGCCTCTTCGAATCTCCGCCCTGATATCGAAGCAGCCCAGGGCTAAAACGGCTGTTGAGAATCCCAGCGGTTCCAATAGTAATGACACGCCGTATTCCTTCCGCCTCCATTGCGTGAATAATAAGCGGTGTTGCCTCCGATAGCGTTGTTGTCCGGTCGGTGCCGATGGCGCTGAAGACCGCGTCGGCCCCTTGGACGGTTCGGCGGACGTCATCGCCGTTGCGGACATTTCCAACGATCATCTCTAAGTTGGGATGGGAATCGAAGTCTGGGGTCCGTACCAATGCTTTGACTTTATGGCCGTCTCTCAGCGCCATATTGACAATGTATCTTCCGACTCTTCCAGTTGCTCCGAACAATGCAAGTTTCATTGCGGTTCCTCCTTTTGAATAATGCACTTTGTTTGGTTATTTGAACAAATAGCCGCGTTTGGCCAATACGTCTTTTAATTCGGGACGATGCGGCTTTTTCAGGAATACAGCCATCTGTTCGCTCCACGTGGCAACTTTTTGATTGCTTGTGCGTCCCGCGTAGTATTCAGAAATCGTTTGGTCGTAAGCCGGCAGCAGCTCGGCATATTTTGCTTCGTTATATTCGTTCTCGTGAAGAATGGCCTCTACCGGAAGGCGGGGCTTTACTTCATTCGCTTCGTTCGGTATGCCCACCGTCAATCCGTACACCGGAAAAACGCCGTCCGGCAAGCCCACGAGCTCACTGATCGCTTCCATATTATTGCGCACTCCGCCGATATAGCAAATGCCATAGCCTTTTGCTTCAGC
>JASKZU010000125.1 GCA_030147455.1 Planococcus sp. (in: firmicutes)
GTTCTGGGCGAGTTTGCTTTAATGAATCCACGTTCAACGATGTTTCGAATTTGCCTGCCTACATTTGCTCCGGCGCTTTGATGCCAAGAATCCGCAATCCCTCTTTCAATACAATGGCCGTCGCTTGCACTAGCGCAAGCCTGTCAGACTGGGATTCGTCATTCTCCAGCACTTTGACATGGCTGTAGAATGAATTAAATGCCTGTGCCAGTTCCAGCAAATATTTCGCCAAATGGGATGGTTCGTTATGCATCCCGCTTTTTTCAATGACTTCCGGGAAAGCCATTAATTTCTTTACGACCGTCCAGCTGTGGGGGTCGTCCAAGCCAGTTATCTCGATTGTTGGCCTGCTCCGTGCCTTTCTTAAAATTGAACAAGCCCTGGCATGCGTATACTGGACATAAGGCCCTGTTGTTCCTTCGACTTTCAGCATGCTGTCCAATGAAAATTCGACGTGGTTTTGGCGGTCGTTTTTCAAATCATGAAACAGGATAGCGCCGACTCCGACTTGTTCGGCCACTTGCTGTTTATTTAGCAAATCGGGATTTTTGTCTGTTATATTTTGTTCCGCCATTTGAATCGCTTCGCGGATCACTTGCTCGAGCAGCACAACCTTGCCTTTTCGCGTCGACATTTTCTTGCCGTCTTTTAAGATAAATCCAAATGATACATGCTTCATTTCCTGTGCCCAGTTATATCCCATTTTTTGCAGAACCAAAAACACCTGCCGGAAATGCAGCGACTGTTCCTGACCGACAACGTACAGCGCGCTGTCGAATCCATAGTTTCTTTTGCGGTAAAGCGCGGCAGCCAAATCCCGCGTGCCGTAAAGTGTCGCGCCGTCCGATTTGCGGATCAGCAGCGGCGGGAGCCCGTATTCATCCAGCAGCACAACGTCTGCTCCGTCCGAGCGGGTAAGCAGCTGCTTTTCTTCCAGCAACTCTACGACTTCACTCATTTTGTCGTTGTAAAAAGCTTCTCCGTTTGTGGAATCAAACGAAACGCCGAGCAGCTGATAGATCTTATTAAACTCCAACAATGATTCGTCACGGAACCATTTCCACAAAGCTCTGGCTTCCTCATTGCCGCTTTCCAGTTCTTTAAACCAGCGTCTTGCTTCATCATTCAACTCAAGACTGCTTTCCGCTTCTTTATGGAAGCGGACATACAAACTCAGCAATTCCTGAATCGGCGCCTTTTTCACTTGTGCTTCGCTCCCCCACAACCGGTAGGCTGTAATCAGTTTTCCGAACTGCGTGCCCCAGTCGCCTAAATGGTTGATGCGAACAGTATTAAATCCATTTTTTTCAGCGAGATTTGCTATGGCATTCCCGATGACCGTAGAGCGCAAATGCCCCATTGAAAAAGGTTTGGCGATATTCGGAGAAGACAAATCGAGTGTAATGGTTTGCCCTTCGCCGAAATCGTTGCTTCCGTATTGCTCTTTTTTTGAAAGCACGAGATCTATGACTTGCCGGCTCACCTGTTTTTTATCTAAGAACACATTTACGTAAGGGCCCTGTGCCACAATGTTTTGGAACAAAAAAGGCTGTAGTTTTCCGGCCAGTTCCGATGCGATGGATGCAGGAGGCCTTTTCATCGATTTGGCCAATGTAAAACAAGGAAATGCCAAATCGCCTTGAGTTTCGTATTTCGGCACTTCGATCATTCTTTCCAGCTCAGCAAGCTGCCAAGATGTCCCCAGCTGAAACTGAATTTGTGTTGCGTAAGTTTTTACCCAATTCATCTTCTCATCTCCTTTTCAACAAATAAAAAAGCCCGTCTCTGTATATATATACAGAGACGGGCTTTCCCGCGGTACCACTCTTATTGCCCATATAAAACAGGCCAACTTGAACACGATAACGGGATTTCCCGACAAACCCTACTAATGGTTCAGGCTGTTTCTCCGAAGTGCGCTTCACGGCAATGCATCTACCAGGCTTTCACCATCCCCGGCTCGCTTTAGACTTGTTGCCGCTATTTTCTTCATCACAGAATTTACATATTTTTCAGTTATCATATCCTATGCCGGCAGTAGAGTCAACGGTTTTTGAAGCCGTACCAGTTTGCAGCGTTGCCATAAAGCACCTTTTCCGCTTCTGATTTACCCAAGGTTTCCTCGATAAGCGCTGCGTCGCTTTCCTGAAACGGGATTGCAGCACGTGTCGATGGAAGGTCAGTACCGAACAAAAGGGCTTCAGGATCGATTGCATGAATGGCGCGAATCGCTTGGACCGCATCAAAGTCAATTCGGCCAAAACCGGTCGCTTTGACTTTCACACCCATCTCGACCATTGATAGCAAGACCGGCCATCCTTTTTTAGACAACCCAAGATGATAGATCGATACCGCAGGCCAACGCTCGATCATTGTTTTCATTCCGCCGATAAACCGGGTGTCCACGTACAGCTCGGCATGCCACCCGGCCACTTCATGGACACGCCTTGCAAAATAATCCAGCCGGTCCACCGTTTCCGAACCGCCGCGAGCTATATTAAAGCGCAGCGCACGTACGCCCTTTGAGTGCAAGCGCAGAAGTTCTTCGTCCGACACATCGAACGGCAATTGCGTCACGCCGACAAATCCTTCGCCGAGCTCTTCGAGCGCATCGAGCAAATAAGTCTGATCAAACCCCTGAAACGAGCCAGAGACTACCGCTCCTCCGGCAACGTTCAATTGTTTTACCGACTGCCGGTAATCGGCAACCGTAAACGCATCCGGCAAGAATCCTTGATTTTCGATCAATGGAAACCTCGGGTCGATAATGTGCAAGTGTGCATCAAATAGCAGCATTGTTCATTCTCCTTTTTCCGGTTGAGCGATATCGATTTGCCGCAC
>JASKZU010000147.1 GCA_030147455.1 Planococcus sp. (in: firmicutes)
CCTCCAATAAAGGTAAATAGTATCTCCTGCCAGTTCATTTCCACGATTCACATTCAACTCCTAATAGATAGCGTAATGACACCTCACCTATTATGAAGAATTCGCTAAGGAAATGTAAATACCTTTCTTGAAAATTTACATTCTCGTAACAAAAGAAAAAGAATTTCGCCAGATTGCATGATAGGATTACATTATGAAATAGAAAGGAAGATTACATGTGACTTTATTTCAGTTGTTCATTGCCAGCTTTTGGGAACCAAAAAAGCGGGCAGCTGTACGCATTATGCCGATTGGCCGGATTTTGCGTTATGTATTTTTGTTTGTGGGACTGTTGTCGGTCGTTTCTTTTGTGGAATTTACACTCGGCATCGGTTCCGACACTTCCGACCTCGATGGCTTGATTCAGTTTATCGAAGAAATCGAATGGCTACTGTATCCTTTTGCCTTCGTCTTTCTGTTTGTTTCAACTACACTGTATCAGTTTATCAAAATCAGCTTGTTCGCCTTGTTTGGAATCGGGTTTTTAAAAATGCTTAAACGCCGCGGCGAATACCGCCACATGTGGCGGACAGCTGCACTGGCCGTTACGCTGCCGACCATCGCCGCTTACTTCCTGAGCTTTTGGACGACGAGCCTTTGGATCTCGCTTTTTACCGGCATTTGGACGCTTTATCTACTATATAGTGCAGCCCGCTTTTATCCGAAAGCCCCGCCAGCAAAAAAAGCTTGATTGTTTCGGCGGTGTAAAGAATATAGTGCCTACAGCCGTCTTTCTTGTCTTTTCAAACAAGACACTGCTAAAATGGCTATAGGCAATGAAATTAAACCGGCACGGAAAGTCCGTGCATAAGGAAGCAGAGTGAAACGTCCGGCATGCCGGAAACTCACAAAAAGGAGAGATTTTTAACATGAGCGAAATGACTCACCGTTCGAATACACGTCCTGTCAAGGTCGGCGATATTACGATTGGCGGAAGCAATGAATTATTTATACAAAGTATGGCTACAACCAAAACGCATGATGTAGAAGCGACTGTTGCAGAAATTCTGCGTTTGGAAGAAGCAGGATGCCAAGTAGTCCGCGTGGCATGTCCCGATGAGCGGGCAGCTTATGCAATCGGCGAAATTAAAAAGCGCATCAATATTCCACTTGTTGTGGACATCCATTTTGATTACAAGCTGGCATTGATTGCCATCGAGCAAGGCGCAGACAAAATCCGCATTAACCCAGGTAACATCGGACGCCGCGAAAAAGTAGAAGCGGTCGTGAATGCAGCAAAAGCAAAAGGCATTCCAATCCGGATCGGCGTCAATGCCGGCTCACTTGAACGCAAAATCTTGGAGAAATATGGATACCCGACAGCTGACGGCATGGTTGAATCTGCTTTGCACCATATTAAAATCCTGGAAGATCTTGATTTCCACGATATTATCGTGTCGCTCAAAGCATCGGATGTCGGCTTGGCAATCGAAGCCTATGAAAAAGCATCGAAAGCATTCGACTATCCCCTTCACCTCGGGATTACAGAATCCGGTACATTGTTCTCGGGAACTGTAAAAAGTTCTGCAGGACTTGGTGCACTTCTTGCCAAAGGCATCGGCAACACGCTCCGCGTTTCATTGAGCGCTGACCCTGTCGAAGAAGTTAAAGTAGCGCGTGAACTATTGAAAGTATTCGGTTTGTCGTCCAATGCGGCGACGTTGATTTCATGCCCGACATGCGGACGCATTGAAATCGATTTGATTACCATCGCAAATGAAGTGGAAGAATATATCTCCCATATTAAGGCTCCGCTTAAAGTAGCGGTTTTGGGCTGTGCAGTAAACGGACCGGGCGAAGCACGCGAAGCTGACATCGGCATTGCCGGTGCACGCGGCGAAGGCCTGCTGTTCATGAAAGGCAAAACCGTCCGCAAAGTACCGGAAGAAACAATGGTTGAAGAACTGAAAGTGGAAATCGACAAGTTGGCGGCAGAATATTTCGCCAAGCAAGAAGAAGAGAAAAAACTGAAAGAGCTTGAACAACAAGTATAAGGTTGTGATTTGATGTATCGATTCGGCATAGACATTGATGGCACTGTAACATGCCCTACTTCGCTGATTCCCCATATCAATGAAGCGTTCGGCAGCGAGCTGACCCTTGAAGACATTCGTGAATACGATTTGACGGCAGCACTGCCTCAGCTCGATAAAGAGAAATTCCATACTTGGTTTAAACAGCAGGAACCGGCCATCTATGCGGCATCTCCCCTGTCGAAAGATGCCAAACAAATCCTTAATCGCTGGAAAGATTTTTACGAGTTGTATTTTATTTCTGCCCGCGGAGCCAATGTCAGAGATGTTACATTTGATTGGTTTGAACAGCATGCTATCCGCTATGACCACATCGAACTGATCGGCACGCATAAGAAAATTGCCACTGCCAAGCAGCATCAAGTTGATTTGTTTTTCGAAGACAAACATGACAACGCAGTGGAAATCTCTGAAGAACTGGACATTCCGGTTATTTTATTCGATACCCCGTATAACCGGGACCCTGTACCAAACAAGGTCGTCCGAGTATCAAATTGGCTGGAAGCCGAGCAATGGGTGCAAAAAAAATTCGGCGTCACACAGCCGCTCCAACAGCGATAGCAAAGGGCGCAAGCACAAGCTTGCGCTTTTTTGTTTGGCCGATTTTCTGACGCACAGCACCTCCATTTTCTAATAGCTTCAGAATCCCAAAATAAAACCCCGATAGCTTAAGCTGTCGGGGTTCTTTTACTTGCACTCTGGGCATTTGCCGTAGATTTCAAATTTGTGATTATCGATTTCGTAGGACGGCAAGGCCGCCCCCAGCAAATCCATCGGACACAGTGGAATTTCTTTAATTTTTCCGCAGTCCATGCAGATAAAGTGGTGATGATGATGCTCGCTTTCACACTGCATACGGAAATGCTTTTCTCCCGACAGCTCGGTTTCTTCCAGGATATCCAGCGACACAAATGTGGCAAGATTGCGGTATACCGTGTCATAGCTCATGCTCGGATAATCTTTTTGCATCACATCAAGAATATCCCGTGCGGTCAAATAACGGTCATCCAATGAAAAAATCTCCAAAATTTGATTGCGCTTGGTTGTTTCCTTGAATCCTTGCTGCTTTAATACACCCCATGCTTTTTCCAAGTTCATGCGGTTGCCCCCCTTTTCTTCCCTAACGAGATTTTACGATAAGCCAGCACTACCAGTAAAATTGCGATGGATGTGACGACAATCGTTCCTCCTGGAGCCAGGTCAAAATAAAATGCGGCGATCAAGCCGGTAATAACCGAAAACTCGCCGAATAAAATCGACAGCCAAATGGTTTGCTTGAAACTCTTGGCAATGCGCATCGCGGTTGCCACTGGAATGGTCATCAGCGATGAAACGAGCAAAATGCCGACAATGCGCATCGATCCGGCAATGACCAGCGCCGTTACAATCATAAACAAAAAATGAATCCATTTGGCCGGCAAACCGGATGCCCGCGCATATTCGTCGTCAAATGACAGGACAAACAACTCTTTAAAGAAAATGCGGATAAAGGCAAGCACCACGACAGCAATTCCAGCTACAATAAACAAATCTTGGCGGCTGACGGCGGATACCGTGCCGAAGAGATAGCCGAACAAATCACTCGAAAACCCTTCTGCGAGAGAAATAAAAATAGCCCCGAAGCCAATACCGGCAGACAAGATGATTGGAATGGCCAGTTCTTCATAGTGTTTGTATACGCTGCGCAGCCGCTCAATCAACATAGAGCCCAGCACCGACGATGCAATCCCGAGATAGAGCGGGTTGAGAAGTGCGAGCGCCGCAACACTTTGGCTCAAGTACAGACTGCCGGCAA
>JASKZU010000164.1 GCA_030147455.1 Planococcus sp. (in: firmicutes)
AATTAAACGTTATTTCTAAAAAAATTATTCTCATTTACTTTAAAGTTTTGAAAACGCCTCTTATGATAGATAGTACGTACAAAAAGCCAAAAGGTTTCATTTTCCGCATTCATCTTTTACTAAAAAAACTTCAGGAGCCAAGTGGCCCCTGAAGTTTTTCATTCCGGTGTATAGTCAACGCCTGGTGAATAACGGTTGCCCGCATTCCATAAAAGAAACTCATTAATGCCTTGTTCATTCAAAGCACGGATCTGTGCTTCCACTTCATCTTTGCCGTAATTCTTAAAATTCCCTGCTCCTAGATAGCTGGCGGTAAAGTCCTGCAGCCAAGGTCTTGATACAGGTGCATTATCAAGTTTGCCAAGTACTTCATTTTCGACTTTTGCATATTCAGCAACCAATTTGTACGGTTCTAAATCCGGTTTTGCAATGCCAAAATAAGAAGTCCAATGACTCGGGTAAATCATCGATGAAATAACATCTACATTCTCAGAGATCCGGGAGAAGTTTTGGCCAATTCCCGGTGCTTCCGGCAATGTCGCAGCATATCCGAAAATATCCACTGACACATCCACATCATACGGCTCGAGTTTTTCTTTTGCATATGCCACAAAATCTGTTACGGCTTCTACGCGTCTTTGTACAGGGTCCAGATCTGATTCTGCGTATTCTCCCATGGAATAGTCGAGTTCTTCACCCAATCGCTCGAATCCTTCCGGGAAGCGCACATAATCGAATTGAATTTCTTTAAAGCCCATTTTGGCGGCTTCTATCGCCACTTCTACATTGTAGTCCCAAACATCTTTTAAAAATGGGTTAACAAAAGCTTCGCCACGACGGTTTTTCCAAATTTGGCCGCCCGATGTAAAAGAAAGGTCCGGCTGCTGCTCAGCTAGAACAGTATCTTTAAAGACCACTACACGTGCGATCGGATAAATTTGCTTTTCTTCCAGTTGCTCGAGCATCGCTCTTGGATCTTTAATCGTCGATGTTCCAATGTCATATTGGGCAAGCGGTGAATCTTCTGCCGGCACATACGTTAAATGGCCCATGTCCTCTTTCACGTCAATGACCATCGAATTTAATTCCGTTGAATCCAATAAATCAATCAGCGATGAAAACCGTTCGCCTCCTGCTGAATTTCCGGTTACGAAAATTCCTCGCACTGCATCCGGATATTCGAACGTTAAACCAGAATCGTAGCGGAATCGATCAGAAGCTCCAAGCAGCGAAACATCAATAGCTCTTGATTCATATGTACGGGTCGAAAAATCTGCAGCGCCAGTTTCTGCTGCCTGTACAGTGTTTGAGATGCCAAGAAGCAACACCGTTGCTGTTAACCATTTCATAGATTTCATTTTTGCTTCACACACCTTTACCGCTTTTTCTACAGTCTACCATTTCTCGAAGCTTTTAACAGTCGTTAATGGCAAATTCAAGTGATATTCTCATTTTCTTCTTTATTGATTCAAATAAAAAGCACATGCAGCCGAGAAGCTGCATGTGCTTTTTCAAAGTAGCATTAATTTTTCAGTACAGTCCGCTCTTTCAATTCCGCAAATTCCTTTTCAGAACACTGGACAAAATGTCCGGGTGTAATTTCCCGCATTTGGACATCTTCAGTATCAGTATAGTTATGAACAGCCGGATTATATGCTTTTCGCGTACGGTTGCGTTCATAGTTCGGGTCTGGCAGCGGAATCGCCGAAAGAAGCGATTGCGTATAAGGATGCATTGGGTTTTCGTATAATTCGTTGGCAGGCGCAAGTTCAACCAGTTTGCCAAAATACATGACACCAATGCGGTCTGAAATATACTTGACCATGGACAAATCATGGGCAATAAACAAGTATGTCAAACCTTTCTCTTTTTGAAGCTCTTTCAGCAAATTGACGACCTGCGCTTGAATCGAAACATCTAAAGCGGAGATTGGCTCATCTGCAATGATGAAATCAGGATCAACAGCAAGTGCACGGGCAATTCCGAGACGCTGGCGCTGTCCGCCGGAAAACTCGTGCGGATAGCGGTTTGCATGTTCTTTGTTCAATCCGACTGTCTCCAGCAAATCAAATACCATTTGCTTGCGGGTCGTTGCATCTTTAGCCAAGCCATGAATATCGATGCCTTCAGCAATAATGTCCATTACTTTCATCCGTTGATTAAGAGAAGCGTACGGATCCTGGAAAATCATCTGCATTTTGCGGTTGAATTTCTTCAAGTCTTTTTTCGATTTCTTGCCATGGACATTGTCACCTTCGTACAACACTTCCCCGTCGGTTGCATCATACAAACGGATGATTGAGCGTCCGGTTGTCGACTTGCCGCAACCTGACTCTCCAACAAGCCCCAGCGTCTCTCCTTTATAAATATCAAAGGAAATGCCGTCCACGGCTTTAACTTCATTAGCTTTGCCAATATTAAAATGCTGCTTTAAGTCTTTGATTTGGAGTAATTTTTCAGCCATTAATAACGGCTCCCTTCATAATAGCGGCTTCCAGGGAACTTTTTCATCCGCTCGATCACCATTTCCGGAGGATCGACCTGAGGCGCATCCGGGTGAAGCAGCCATGTAGCTGCCATATGTGTCTCACTGACTTTAAAGAACGGCGGCGGCTGTTCCATATCAATCTTCATGGCATACTCGCTGCGCAATGCAAAAGCATCGCCTTTTGGCGGGTCAAGAAGATCTGGGGGTGTTCCAGGAATGGCATACAACTTTTCGTCTCTCGCATCCATTGATGGCATTGAACTTAGAAGCCCCCATGTGTAAGGGTGCTGCGGGTTGTAGAAGATTTCATCCACTGTGCCAATCTCAACAATTTTGCCGCCGTACATTACAGCTACACGGTCGGCTACGTTTGCCACGACACCAAGGTCGTGCGTGATGAAAATAATCGACGTATCGATTTTCTTCTGCAAATCCTTCATCAATTCCAGAATTTGCGCTTGAATTGTTACATCCAGTGCAGTTGTCGGTTCATCAGCAATCAAAATTTGCGGATTGCATGCAAGTGCAATCGCAATGACAATGCGCTGGCGCTGTCCACCAGAAAATTGGTGCGGGTATTGCTTCATCCGTTGTTCGGGTTTTGGCATGCCCACCAAACGAAGCAAGTCGATTGCTACTTTCTTCGCTTCATCTTTGCCGATTTTTTGGTGCTTTAAAATCGGTTCGGTAATTTGGCGGCCAATTGGCATTGTCGGGTTCAATGATGTCATTGGATCCTGAAAGATCATCGAAATGTCTTTTCCGCGCACTTTCTGCATATCACGGTCTGTCAGTTTCGTTAGATCGCGTCCGCCAAACAGGATTTCACCGCTTTTGAATTCAGAAGTTTTTTCAGGAAGCAAACGCATAATGGATTTTGTCGTAACCGATTTTCCGGATCCCGACTCTCCAACGATCGCTAGCGTTTCCCCTTTATATAAATCAAAGTTGACTCCTCGGATTGCCTTTACTTCGCCACCGAATGTGTGGAAGGAAAGTTCGAGGTCTTTTACTTGAAGTATCTTTTCCATCTAAGGCTTTCCTCCTTAATCTTTCATCTTAGGATCGAGCGCATCACGCAAACCATCGCCGATCAAGTTGAATGCAATCATAATCAAGCTAAGTACGACAGCCGGGAATACTAAAATATGCGGCTGATACTGAATCAGTTTGTAACCGTCGTTAATCAATGTGCCAAGTGAGGCATCCGGAGCTTGAAGGCCAAGGCCGATAAAGCTTAGGAATGCTTCAAAGAAAATCGCACTTGGAATTGTGAACATCGTATTGATGATGATAACCCCGAGCACATTCGGCATCAAATGCTTCCAAATGATGCGGCTGTCACTCGCGCCAAGTGTACGTGCAGCAAGAACAAATTCCTGGTTTTTATATTTGAGAACTTGTCCGCGAACTACCCGCGACATTCCGGTCCAGCCGGTAATCGTCAGGGCCAGTATAATCGCGAGAATCCCAGGATCCATGATAAGGATAAAGAGGATAACAACGACAAGGTTCGGAATACCGGTTAAAATCTCGACAATCCGCTGCATGATATCATCTACGCGGCCGCCAAAATAACCGGAGACGCCGCCATAGAGGACTCCAATCGCCATATCAATCGCTGCTGCTACAAAAGCGATAAACAACGATACTTGTGTGCCTTTCCATACACGCGAGAACATATCGCGGCCAAGTCCGTCCGTTCCGAACCAGTAGTTTTGGTCGACATTTTTCAGTTCATACAAGTCGACTTTATTTCCGCCCAACTTTCCTTCGCCATTAAAGATCCCAAGATTTTCAATAACCGGGATTTTCGGCGGCAAGTTAGCGTGTGTAATTGTTTGTGCATTGGGAGAATATGGGCTGATGATTGGTCCTACCAGCGCCATGATAACGATTAGCCCAAACAGGATCAAGCTCAGGAGCGCTCCTTTGTTTTTCTTCAGGCTGCGCCATGCATCCTGAAAAAAGCTGACACTCGGCTTGGAAATCTTTTCAGCTTGCGCTGTATCTCTGCCGATGCGGTCAAATGAACCTTGCGGGAGTTTTTCATAATTCTGTGTCATTAGTTCTTACCTCCTGAAAGGCGAATACGAGGATCGATAATGCCGTACAAAATATCCACAATCAATATAACGACAATTAAGAACACCGAGAAGAAAATGGTAGTTCCCATGATGATGGAAAAGTCACTAACCATGATGGATTTGACGAACTGTTCACCGATTCCAGGAATCGCAAAAATTTGTTCAACTACTAGAGAGCCAGTCAAAATACCGACAGCCATCGGCCCAAGAACAGTGATCAATGGAATCAATGCATTGCGGAATGCATGTTTGAATGCAATTTCAAATTTGCTTGCCCCTTTAGCTTTTGCCAGCGTGATATAGTCTGAACCGAGAACTTCAATCATCTCTGTCCGAATAAACCGTGCAGCTGTTGCTAGCGGGAACATCGCTAAAGCTATTGATGGCAGGACGCTGGACATAAATCCGTCTTTCCATAAAGCCACGGGGAACAGTCCCCACTCTAAACCAAGCCAATATTGCAGCATCGAAGCGAAAACGAACGAAGGAATCGATATTCCTATAATCGCCACAATGGTACTTGCATAATCCATCCATGTATTTTGCTTTAAGGCGGCTATCATCCCAAGCAAAATACCAAGGACTGTTCCAAGAAGCATTCCTTGGAAGCCGATTTGAGCTGATGGGCCCATACGGCTCAAAATAACATCGGTAACATCAGCGCCTTTGAATTGATTAATGGATATGCCTAAATCACCTTTTAATAAGCCAAACATGTATTGGAAGTATTGAACAGGAAGGGGTTGGTCCAGTCCGTACCTAGCCTCTACGACTGCCCGTTGTTCAGGAGATAATTTATCTGCGGAAGCAATTGGGGAACCTGGTAATACTTTCATCAAGAAAAACGTAAATGTGGCAATAAGCGCCAGCGTGAGGAACATGTAAATGAGTCTTTTTCCAATATAGCGTGCCATGGTGCACCTCCAAATAAAATCACTCTATTGCACAAATTCGTTTAGGGCGAATTTAGTTTTTTTCCAATTAAGCTGAATAACATAAATTTTCGGTTAATTTATTCACAGTAGAAAAGAGAGTATATCAATCCCTTGATATACTCTCTTTCTATTATGTTTTCCTAAAGTACATTCTTTTCAGGGATTTATTCCTTACCGGAAACAAATGCCCATTTGTAGCTGTAATCTCCACCGAATGGGTGTTTAATGATGTTGTTTACGTAAGGCTTTTGAAGAGACATAATTCCGCGCTGGTAAATCGGCGCGATTGCAGCATCGTCTTCAAGAAGGATTTTCTCAGCTTGAGCCATTGCTTCCCAGCGTCCTTCTGGATCCATTGCCAATTCGCCTTTAGCTTGCTCGATCAAGCTGTCAAACTCATCGTTTGAGTAAGACATCAAGTTGTGCGAGCTGCCAGTAACGAACAAGTCAAGGAATGTCATAGGATCCTGGAAGTCAGGGCCCCAGCCAGAGTTTTGGATATCATAGTCCTGAGCTTCATCTAGCTCAAGGCGTACAGCGAATGGTACAGCTTTCAAGTTAACTGTCAAACCTTCAAGGTTTGTTTCAAGCTGTTCTTTCAAGTAAGCATCCATTTTGCCTGCAAGTTCCGTATCGCCGCCAAGAAGTTCAAGTGTCACTTCTGTTTCGCCGATTTCTTCAAGGCCTTGCTCCCAAGAAGCTTTTGCTTCTTCAGCATTGAATTCGTTCATGTTGCCGTTGATATCACGGAAGTCAGCTTTTGCTTCGTCAAACGCGAAATCTGTTGGTACAAGGTAGTTGGCCGGAAGTGAACCGTTAGCCAATACGACTTGTGCCAAGTCTTCTTTGTTGAAAGCAGTAGCGATAGCACGACGGATGTTTTCGTTAGCCAAAGGTGTTTCTTCCCCGTTGCGCTCTTGGTTGAATTTCAAGTAAAATACTGTCGGCTCAAGTTCTTTAATAGCTTCTGCGTCATCAGCATATTGCAATGCGTATTCGCCAGAAACAAGCACGCGGTCTTTTTCACCTGATTGATAAAGGTTTACAGCAGTCGATGTTTCTTTTACAACGTCAACGTTAATCGTATCAAGTTGTACTGTTTCAGCATCCCAGTATTCTTCGTTCTTTTCCATTGTCCAAGTTAGGCCAGTGCCGTCCCAGTTGTTAAGAACGAAAGGACCGTTGTAAAGGATGTTGTCAGAGTTCGAAGCATAGTCGTCGCCTTTTTCAGTAACAAACTCTTCGTTAAGCGGATAGAATGTACCGAATGCCATTAATGACATGAAATAAGGTGTTGGACGCTCAAGTTCTACTACAAGCGTTTTATCATCTTCAGCAGTAATTCCAAGTTCAGAAACTTCCATAGATCCTTCAGAAACTTCTGTTGCGTTTTTGATTGTACCGCCCATCATGTACGGGCCGTAAGGAGATCCAGTGTCAGGATCGATTGCACGCTGCCAAGCAAATACAAAATCGTTGGCTGTGATCGGTGTACCGTCCGACCAGTTAGCGTCGCGTAATTTGAATGTATACGTAAGGCCATCTTCGCTGATTTCAGGCTCGCCATCGGCTAGCGCAGGCTCAGCAATGTTTTCTTCGTTAAGACGGAACAAGCCTTCGTTAACGTTATTAAGAATATTGAATGCTACAGCATCTTCAACGATAGAAGAATCCATTGACGGAATTTCTGCACTTTCAACCAAGTTAAGTTCTTGTACAGAATCCGGTTCGCCGCCATTGCCTTGCGCGCCTTCTGTTTCTTCTGTACCGCCTGTTTCTGGTGTTTCAGTCCCAGTGTCTGTATCATCTCCGCCGCCGCAGGCTGCCAAGAAAGCACTAAGCACCAAAACAAGGCCAAGTAGCCATAAAATCTTGCTGTTTTTCACTGAATTTGCCCCCTTAAATTTTCTGAAAAATTGGTACAAGATTTATTATACATAAATATTTTTTGTTGTACAGAGTTTTTGTTGGAATATTTCACACTTTCTGCTTAATTACAGTACAGTAAATAGGAAACACTCTTTAAAAGCCGCTCTATGTAAGCGTTTTCTTATCAATTAGAAAG
>JASKZU010000181.1 GCA_030147455.1 Planococcus sp. (in: firmicutes)
CAGCACTTCCTCCGGGATGTTTATCTTGCCTATGTCATGAAGAATCGAGGCTAGGAATAACGATTCCATGCTTTCTCTTGACAACTTCATTTTACCAGCTGTTTTGACTGCGTAGTTAGCTACGCGGGCACTGTGATTAAATGTATAGCGATCTTTTTGTTCTACCATCTTTCCTATCTTTCGAAGTTCTTCAATAATCTTGCTTAAATAATGAAAAACAGGGACGGTCGAGACTGAAAGCAAGCTTACAGTTTCTACAACTTTAAAAGAAATGGGTACTTCTAATTTTGTGCATGAAAAGAAGTCATCTTTTTGCAGTTTTAAAATTTCTCCTTCTATTTCAGCTTCAATTTCTCCGTCCAATATGTAGTAGAATTCATAAGCTTCGACGACTTCACTTGGAAAAAGAATAAAGGTATTATCTTTTAAAATTATTTGTTTCAGTAGTTCCAAACCGCCTCGTCTACTTAACAAAGAGAGCGTGGTCGTACCATTCTCAACTTTTTCCAGATAGCTTCCTTTTAAAATATCCAAGCCCCTCAAAAACTCACTTCCTTCGTCAATATAAAAAAATGAGAGCAAAGTTTTCCTTGCCCTCATACTACTCTTTTTTCAAGGTATCTACAATATAGTTACCAAGAAACTACTACAATTGGATCGACCTTAGCAGTGCGGTCGCCAAATTGCACATCGATAAGAATAACATCTACTGTAAGTCCCGCTGCTTCAGCTTTTTGCACGCCAGCCAAAGTAATCTTTTCAGCTTTTTCTTGAAGCTTAGAAATCATTTTTGAGATTTCTTTTTCGTATGATGCTGTTAGTTTTTGCTGTTTTTTAGCATCTTTTTCATTTGCTAATTTAGTAATATAGTCGCTGTATACCCGTTCTGCTTTTTCTTGGGTCTTGACGATTTCTGCTTCGATTTTTGCGTTTACTTTATTCACGTCTTCAATAGCTGCCTGGATGTCGTTGCTCATTCCTGCTTCAATGTCGTAATACGGAACTCCTTGTACTGCATCATCCTCTTGTGCTGATGCTGGTGTAACCAAAGATAATACCATTAGAAACGAGAAAATGACGGCTGCAAAACTTTTCTTAAACATGCGTATTCCTCCTGATTTGAATAAGATTTTGTGTACAGCTGCTGATTGATCGAAAACCGATGGCTGACGAATAATTTTCAACTCTACACTCATCAGTATATACGTACTAGGTCTTTGGCACAACGTTACCTGATATATTTTACAAAAAATAAATTTATTTAGAAATAAAGACAAATTTTTATATCATTTTTTTATTTTATTTACCTACTTTATAGAGCAAAAACAAAAAAGCTTGAGGTTTTGGCACCCCAAGCTTTTCATGCTTTTTTTACAATTTACGGAAGAACTGTGCTTCCCATCAAGTAACGGTCGCATTCTCTTGCCGCTTCGCGCCCTTCATTGATTGCCCAGACGATCAAGCTTTGCCCTCTGCGCATGTCTCCGGCAGCAAATACGCCTTCCACATTTGTCCGGTAGTCGCCATACTCGGCTTTTACTCGTGAATTGGCATGCGTTTCTACATCCAATTGCTGGATCAATTGCTGTTCAGGGCCGCTAAAGCCAATGGCGATCAAGATCAAGTCTGCTTTCCAGACTTTTTCCGTACCCGGAATTTCCTCGCGGACGCGGTTGCCTTGCTCATCAATTTTTAATTTAACGTTGACGGTATGCACTTCTTTCACTTGGCCAAACTCATCGCCTACGAACTTCTTCGTCATGACGGCGTAGGCACGCGGATCATTGCCAAACGTCGCTGCAGCTTCTTTATGGCCATATTCCACACGATGAATTTTTGGGTATTGCGGCCACGGGTTGCCTAGTTCGTCGCGCAATGCGCCCTTTTTGTCGTAGACGTCAAATTGCACCAGGCTTTCGCATTCGTGGCGCACTGAAGTCGCCAAACAATCGGTTCCTGTATCCCCGCCGCCAATAACGACGACGTGCTTTCCTTTAGCGTTAATAAAATTGCCGTCTTCCAAACCTGAATCCAGCAAGCTTTTCGTACTCGAATGGAGAAAGTCCATGGCAAAGTGAACGCCTTTCAAATCGCGCCCTTCTACATCGATGTTGCGGTGGACAGTTGCGCCTGTACACATGATGACCGAGTCGAAATCGTTCCGCAGCTTTTCTGCCGGGTAATTTTTACCGACCTCGACATTCGTGATAAATGTGATGCCTTCCTGTTCCAGAATTTCCACACGGCGCGTCACCATGCTGTAAGGCAGCTTCATTTCAGGAATGCCGTAAGTCAGCAAACCGCCGATACGATCACTTTTCTCAAAGACGGTCACGCTATGGCCCGCTTTGTTCAACTGTGCTGCAGCCGCTAATCCGGCAGGGCCGGATCCAACAACTGCCACTTTCTTCCCTGTGCGGCTTTTCGGCGGTTGGGGAACCACCCATCCTTCTGCAAATCCGCGTTCGATGATCGAACGTTCCACGGTGCGAATTGCGACAGGCGGCTCGTTGATGCCAAGCACACATGCCCCTTCACAAGGAGCCGGACACGCAACTCCCGTGAATTCAGGAAAATTGTTTTTCAAATGCTCTCGGTGAAGCGCCTCTTTCCATTGCCCGCGGTAAACCAGGTCGTTCCATTCCGGAATCAGGTGGTTGACCGGGCAGCCGGTAGTGCTGCTTTCCAACTCCATACCGGTTTGGCATGTCGGCACGCCGCAATCCATGCAGCGCGCGCCTTGTTTTTGCACCTCTTGATCCGAAAGCGGAAGCGTGTAGT
>JASKZU010000190.1 GCA_030147455.1 Planococcus sp. (in: firmicutes)
CTCTAGTTGTGCCATCAATTTTGGGCAGTGCACAGCCGGTAGTATTTCCATTAGCCATGTCTGATCTTTGCGTTTTGCTGCATCCAACATCCACAGTGACTGCTCAACAAATTCCTGCAAACTAAGCAAGTGCATTTCGCCGTCCTGTTTCAACAAATGCTGCTTCTGTTTTTGAAGCCGCTTTGTTTCTTCGGCTATTCGTTCCAATTGATGCACCATTGCCCAAAGAGAAAGCTGAAAAACAACGAGCATTCCATAATTTCCGATAACATGAAGTGTTACTTGAGAAGCATACGACACTAAAGCAAATGCTGTGGCCGAAACTCCCAGCAAGAAAACCGGAATCCATCTTCTAGGCAGCCACAAAAGAGCCGGGACAGAAATAGTGGCTGCTGTTAAAGCCTGTTCATAAAAAGGCCAACGGACATACAATATGAAAGATCCGCAGAAAAAAGCGATTACAATATATAACGGTAATATTTTCATTTTTTTCATTTCATTATCTTCCTCATAAAATAATTGGCATAAAATCAAAAAGATATTTAAATCTTTGCCAAAATTATCTTACACCAGCCCGGAAGAAAAAACTACAGGACAGAAAAATTTTCTGTCCTGTTTCAGCTATTTATATTGGTTTTGTTGAAAAAATTCATTCTTTGGTTTAGGCTTGCGGATCCTTTGCACCAGCGCAGCCACTGCAATGATCAAGAAAATGGCAATTGGAATCGATACCCACCATAGGTCTCTCGTTGTTTGCGCCACCAGAACGCTCATTGGCCGCGATACGTTAATGTCGCCATTGGAAGTTTCGATTGCAATACCGTCTACTTCTGTTCGATGCTCCATTTCTTTTAAATCGACCCATTCATACTGATCGTACTTTTCGAATTGACTCATCAATTCATCAAACTTTTCGACTCCGAGATATGGATGATAGAAAAAAGCTAAATAGCTATCACTGAATTGAGCGGTATAATCTGCATCTGCCATCAATTCTTCAACTGCTTCTGAATTTTCGGGATTGATATAACCGAGAGTCTCCGGAATTACTTTCATTCCGTGGAGACCAGCTGGTTTTGTTTCATAGACTGGCACAAATGTTCCATCGTATGTGCGGTCGGAAATTTGAATTTGTCCAATATACGTTGTGAAATACTTAGCCAATTCTTTATAGCCTGTTTGCGACATGGAATAGTGAGGCGCTTCAAATGCAATCGGATATAGCCCCTCTGCCGTCATTTCATATATGCCGTTGACAATCGAATCATAGATATGGTTTTGTTCATAAGGCAATCCAACCGTTTGGACGAATTTTTCAAACGCTTCATCTGATTCAAAGTCTTCACGCAATTGAACGTCCGCTTCATTGGATTGATAGATCGGGCGGTCATGATCAACATCCCAATACTCGAACCCTTCTCCGGTTTCATCTGCGCGGTATTGATGTAAATAACCATGCTGAATAATGCTTGCTCCATTTTTCTGCATTTCCTTCAGCACTTCTACCAATTCGATCGCCTGGGACAAATGGATGCGCTGTCCTGTTTCCGGATTCGTGTATACCGGAACAACGGTTACAGCGTACGGAATGTCGCGCTCCGCTAAATAATCACCGACTTGTTTGACAAGTTCCGGATCACTTCTCGGATGGATATCTTCAAGACGAATCAGCTTTTTCGGCTGAGCCTTCTCGGCATCAAAAAAATCAAACAACGTTTCGCCTAGGGCATCACTGAGGTTTCCTGTAATCGAGTTGGCAGCTACGTAATACAGCGAACCGTTTTTGAAAATTAACGGATATCGGCCGTCCTCTGCATGACCTTCAAATAAAACGTCCATTTGCCCGGTACGGTTAATGACCATCATTTCTTTTTGCTCATCTACCGGAATTTCGATATCTCCTCCGCTGATAAAGTCAATCGACCGGTATTCACGAATGCTTAAATTCGGTGCTTCCTTGAAATACTCAAAATAGTTCCCAATAAACATTTTATTAATATCGTCATACTGATCGACAATAAACAACTCTTCTTCTGTCAATTGCCTGCTGCCAAGGCCAAAATACAAAACATGCGTATAATCGCCTTTTACATATTCCGCTGCAGCTTCTTCAATCGATTGAATCGTGATATCCGAAGTAAAGTGTCCTACCAGCATATCTAAAATAGGAATTTCTTCTAGTTGCGTAGATTCTTCTGCATGGTATAAAATCAGAACTTTCGGTTCAGCAGATGTCGGTTCATCGGCTGAAACTGTTTGCCAGGGAGTAAGGACCATCAAGCCAGCCAGCAACAAAATAACCCATTGATTTTTCAACAGCCACACCCCCTTTCTTATTTTGTCTCATCTTCCATCATGAGGTGGTAGTGGATAAAATCAAAAAAGTGGGTCTCCCCCCCGGCATTGCGTTCCGCCATTTCTTGCGCATGCGCTTTTACCTGAGCGGCGCTTTCTTCTTCTCCGATAACCATAAAATATTCATTCAAGTAAAAATAAACTGCGAGTGATTCATAGGCTACTGTAGCTGCCTGTGTTTCTCTGTCGTATCTTCCGAACAAGCGGCTTTGTTCTGCCCACTCCGCCTTCAGCCATTCTTCGAATACTTCAGAAGGCAATCCAATCCGTTCACGGTTGATGGCAATAAGTAATTGGTCAATCATATGAACTTCTTTGTTTTTTACATAGGCATTTTCTGCAACGTCAAAGTATTCAGGGAAAAACACGGCATCCGCTTCTACATTTTCAAGCAAACTGTCAGCTTTCATGTCTTCCGGCACATCTGCAATCAAGTAGCTGAGTGTAACGCGCTGGGCTGCAAAATCCACTTCCCAGTCATAATAATCCACTGTATAGCCATTATTCTCCTGCACTTGTGAGATGGTTTCAATAATGCGGTCAGCTGTTTTCGAGTATTCCGGCTTGCCGAATAGTACGTCTGCTTCGCGAAGTGCAGCTGCGATGCGAATATCATCGATCAAAGCGTTAACTGTTGCATCCTCGTAAATAAGCCAGCTGATAAATACATTGTCTCCATCCTCGATAATAAATTCGCTCATCAAATTGTTGTATTGCTCGTCGAACTTTTCTTCATCTTCCATCAGGACCAAGTATTCCATATACAAGCCAATGCTTTCAGATAAATATTGGGAATCTTGCGCTGAAGGATAAGCATGGATAAAACCATTATCGTCCAGATAGCGGGCCGCAAATTCTTCCGGAACAGCCGGTTTTTCTGCCGGCTGCTCTTCTGTTTCTGGCGGCACTTCTTCAGATGCCGGTTCATTTACACCGTCACTGCAGGCGCCAAGAAACAAAGCAGCCGCGAATGGCAGAAAACATTTCCTCATGAATCCACTCTCCCTCTGAAACGCTGGGTTTTATCCCAAGCAATGGTTTTTCTGCGAAGCTTGCTCCACGTATAGGCAGCAACGCTTCGAATCAATAGCAGAATAAACAATTGCGCATAAGTAAAATACATAATCAATACGTATAGCACATTAGTCAGTGATACGTTCTTATCGATCACTAAAGCACTGAGCAATTGGGCTGTATAAACGATATAAGTCATAAACCAAAGCATCATCAGTGGAGCCCCGATGTTCGGAATATCTACGCCAGATACGCTTAAAATAAAAAACACATCAGAAATCAATAGCATTAAGACAAAAATCAGGTAAGTAAACAAGTGCTGCAAGCTGAGGATAAACGTTCTGCCCCGCCAATGCGACCAGTCTTTCAGCGATTTCTCCAGCAAGTACAAGTTGCCGGTCAGCCACCTTGTGCGCTGTTTAATAAATGCCTTGAGCGTTTCAGGTTCCTGTTCCCAAGTCCAGGAAGTCGGAATCACCGGCAGCACATAACCGGCAGCCGTTAGGCGAACTGTCAGTTCTGCATCCTCCGCCAGCGCATATACGTCGTATCCGCCAAGCTTCTCGATAACAGACCGGCGCAGCAGCATGTTCGTTCCAGCAAGCGACCCAAGTCTGAAAAGCGCCCAGCGCCCGCATTGCATAAGCAATTGAAACACTTGAAATTCCAAAGCAATCATGCGCGTCAAGATGTTTGTGTCCACGTTTTTTGTTTTTACATATCCAACTGCTCCAGCTGCATTCGGAACCGTCTCTGCTGCATGAACCAGTTTTTCAAGCGCATCAGGTTCTGGCTCATTATCGGCGTCATAAACAACAAAATACTCCGAGTCAGTAATGCTCAACCCGTAATTCAAGACTCGGGATTTGCCTTTTGGATTCCCCGGCGGAACTGGGATATAGTGAATGCGTGAAAATACTTCCGCAAACTCTTGTACAATTGCAGCAGTTCCGTCTGATGAGCTGTCGTCCAGCAAATAAATATCCAGTTTTCCTTCATATTTTAATCTGGCCATGGCGCGCAGCGTGTTTTCAATGACAATTTCTTCATTATGCGCAGGTATGAGCACAGCCACACTTGGGTAGCGGGTAATTTTTGGCGGATTTTGAAATCGAAGTCGATACCAGACGCCGCCTACAGTAACAGCAGAATAAAACAGCAGCAAAATCCAGAACAAGACAACGGTGGAAGTGATTAAAATATTCATACCGCTTTCCCTAAGGCACGTGACAACTCATGGATATTAGACACTTGCTCCTTTCTTACCTCATAAGGAGATTCCAGCAGATTCAACTCTTGCTTTACTTTGTCGCGGTAGCGCTCAAGCATAAACCGGACCCCGTCCTCATCAATATCTTTCAACAACAAATAAATTGACTGCCCCGTTGACGTAGCCAAATCAAACTTCTGGCGGATCGTGGCCAGTGTTGCACGCTCAAGTGATTCTTTAATATTTTGCTGGGTCCGCTTGTTTTTTGTGTTGATCGTAATTTCTACGAACCACGCCTCTTCCTGCCGGCGTTCAGTCGTCTTCAACAGCCATTGTGCTTGTTCAGTAAACTCATTGACCGTCAGGATATCGGTCTCGCCATGGTATTTCTGCAGTAACTGAACTTGTCTTCGAAGCTCGCTTGCTTCGTATCCAATTACCTTGATTTGGTTGAGCAGCAGCCAAAAAGATAAAATAAACCCAGTAAACAGCAAATGGCTGTATACATACATAATTTCTAAATCCGGACGCTGGGTAAAGAAGAATGAAAAAACAGTGAGAAAAATACCATAACTTAGAATGACGCTTATGCCGTACAGAAAGACGTAACGTTCATGAATCAGCGCCATAAACAAAATTGACATCCCTGCTACGATGAGTATTTCAGTAGAAAAAGGCAGTATCAACGAAAACATCGCCCAGCCAAACCCAAGCACCATTAAAATCAAAATTCCAAGTTTCAAATTGTTCTTCATCCTGCTCACCTCATTGTATAGGTTAATAGTACTTTTATTTATTTGAATATTATTAAAATTGAAATATCATAAACCTATACTACTACATTTTTAAATTTTTAACTACCTTAAATAGTCCATTAATTATTAATTACTTGTAATAGAGATGAATATATAGGTAATATTCACTATTTATACTCACTTTTCAGAAATCATTTTTAAAGTGTTAAAAGTCA
>JASKZU010000227.1 GCA_030147455.1 Planococcus sp. (in: firmicutes)
TTTTCTAAAAATTGATGTTGATTTTGAAAAGGCTTTCAAATATACTTGACTAAATCGGTTTACTAAATCAGTTTAGTGACGATGTCTAATGGAATAAATATTATTGGCATTAATAGTTGCAGGATGCGATAAGCATTCCTAAGGGCATAGAGGATGCAAGCAGTTCAGCAGACAGCATGAAAGCGCTTTGATGTTAAGGAGGTCTGTTGTGCAAACACCCTTGGTCATTTTACAAGAACTCAATGAGGTTATTAAAAAGATAGACAAAGCCCAATATGATAATCTTGTGGCTTTGTTCAACCAAAACAAACGATTTTTCTTTTTCGGTGAAGGAAGGTCGGGTTTTATAGCCAAAACTGCAGCGATGCGCTTGATGCATTGCGGGAAGCACGTTTATGTGGTCGGTGAAACGACAACCCCTGCTATTGAAAAAGAAGACGTTCTGGTTGTTGTTTCTGGCTCCGGAAGTTCAGTGCAGCTCGAGGGGCTTTACCGGGCAGCTTGCGAAACTGGAACGAAAGTGGCCTTAATAACAGCCAATGCTTCAAAGCTCAAACAAGAAAATTGCGCATATGGTTTAGCCATTCCGGCAGCGACGAAAAAAAGAAACGACTGGAAGCCGAATACGATTCAGCCGCTTGGCAATCAATTTGATCAAGCCGCCCACTTGGTAATAGATGCAGCCATTATCGATGGGCCATACAGCGGCAATTCTGTGGAAGCCTTGACCGGGCGGCACACTAATCTCGAATAGGAGAGGGATTATGGCAACAGTTACAGCAGCTTTTGGAGAAATACAGACTTTGATTGAAAAGAAGCTGGTGAAAACCGGTTTGCGTGAAGATCATGCCCGAAAAGTAGCCGAAGTACTTATCCATGCAGATTTAAGAGGAGTAAATTCCCACGGCGCTTTGCGCGTGCAGCACTATGTGGAAAGAACTTTGGCGGGCGGCATTAATACCGATCCGGAAATTCAATTTCGTGCTACGGGGCCTGTCACTGGAATAGTGGACGGAGACGATGGATTTGGCCATGTGGTAGCGGACGTTGCAACGTCCCACGCTATCGACATGGCAAAAGCAAACGGCGTAGGCATGGTGACGGTGATAAACAGCAGCCATTGCGGCGCCTTGAGCTATTTCGTGGAAACAGCAGCAAAGGCCAATCTGATCGGCGTGGCAATGACCCATACAGATAAAGTGGTCGTCCCTTTCGGCGGGAAAGAGGCTTTTCTCGGCACTAACCCAATTGCTTACGGCGTTCCGGCAAAATCCGAAAAGCCGTTCATTCTTGATATGGCAACTTCAAATGTTGCCCTGGGAAAAATCCTCCAGTATAAAGAAGAAGGAAAAAGCATCCCTGAAAGCTGGGGAGTTGACCAAGAAGGAAAACCTACTACGGATCCAAGTCAAGTTTCTGCACTGATGCCATTCGGCGGTCCAAAAGGCTACGGACTTTCCATGATAGTGGATATCTTTTCAGGATTACTGGCAGGCATGGCGTTTGGTCCGCACATAAATCCTATGTACAGCGATTTGGATAAAAACCGCAAGCTTGGACATTATATTTGCGTAATAAACCCATCCTACTTCACCGATGCGAATGCATTCCTGGAACAGATGGACCGGATGATTCAAGAAGTACGAAATGTCCCTGCTGCCGAGGGCTATGAAAAAGTAATGGTGCCAGGTGAAATCGAGCAGGCAAATGAAGAATTCAACCGAATAAATGGGGTCACATTAGCAGAAAGCGTTTACGAATTTTTGAAAGCGTAATTATTTTGGCAAATATCATAATAAAGGGGAGCATTTACAATGAATAAAAAATGGATGGTTGGTATTTTTGCATCGGCATTAGCTTTAGGAGCTTGTGGTTCAGAAGACGCGGGGGAAGGAGGCGGCTCTTCAGGCGGCACAACTGAATGGCGTTTTGGCCATTTGGCGGATGAAAACCATATTTGGCATAAAACCGCTTTGAAGTTTGAAGAACTGGTAGAAGAAAATTCGAATGGGGAATTGGAAATTACTATTTACCCGAACAACTCGCTTGGCGGCGAAACAGATACAATCAACTCTATCCAAGCAGGATCAGCTGATATGGTTATTTCCGGTGAAACATTGCAAAACTGGGCACCAAATGCTGCTTTGATGGCTGTTCCTTACGCGTTCCGTGATTTGGAGCATGTTCAAAGCGTAGTAGAAGGGGAAATCGGTGAGCAAATCAAACAGGAAATCAGTGATGAAGCCGGGCTTACGGCGCTTTACTATCATACGCGTGCACCGCGTAACTTAACGTCGAACAAGCCAATTACTTCACCTGCAGACCTAAGTGGATTCAGCATGCGCGTGCCGAACGTTCCATTATTCCTGGATACTTGGCAAACAGCCGGCGCTTCTCCGCAGGTCATGGACTTTAACGAGGTGTTTACGGGCTTGCAGCAAGGTGTCATCGATGGGCAGGAAAACCCGGTTGACTTGATTCAAAGCGGTGGCTTGTATGAAGTACAGGATTACGTAAACCGTACGGAACACGTATTTTCTTGGATCTATATCCTTGTCGGCAATGAGCAGTACAATGCTCTTTCTGATGAATTGAAGCAAGTAGTGCAAGATGCAGCTGCTGAAGCCCAGACATTGGGACAAGAGCTATATACGGAAGAAATTGAATCAATTGAACAGGAATTGATGGATTCGGGAATGGAATTTGTCGATGTAGATCAGGATGCATTCCGTGAAGCAATGACGCCTGCAGTCGAAAGTTCGCTTTCTGACGAACAGCTTGAGCTATACGAGCAGATCCTGGCAGTTGAATAAATAAAAGCAAGGCACTTTCGGCCGGTAGGTCGAATGTGCCTTTCCACTATGAAAGGAATGAATGCGGATGTCCTTATTCCGGAAATTGATTGACCGGACACTGGCTTTCTTGACGATTGCAAGTTTTTCCGGCGTAATCATTATTGTTACGATTCAAATATTTTCCCGATTTTTGCCTTTTTCCTACGTATGGACAGAAGAGCTGACGCGTTATCTGTTTTTGTTTTCTGTCGCATTCGGTGCACCGCTTGCTTTACTCCGGAATGAATTTATCAATGTGGATCTTTTACTCACCAGAATGCCTGATAATTTCAGAAGATTTTATGAAATAGGAATTTATTTAGTGATTATTATATTGAGTTCTGTCATGGTGATTGAAGGATATAATTTCACAATGCTTGGAGCCAGGCAGTCATCGGCAACATTGCCGATCCAGCTATCCTGGGTACACGCGTCGCTCTTGGTTATGAGTGTATTCTTGGTTTTCTACGCCATTATAAAAATATTCGACCTAATTAAGAACAAGCAGAATTACAGCCAGAATTTTGAGGGGGATGATTTGTAATGGCCGCCCTGCTTTTTATATCGTTTATTGTCTTGATTTTTCTCGGAGTCCCCGTTGCCTTCAGCTTGGGACTGAGCTCTTTGCTTTACCTAGTAATTGCAGATATTCCTTTGAACATCATTCCCCAACGGATGTTCGGCGGATTGAATTCTTTTGTTCTTCTTTGCATCCCTGGATTTATCCTGGCTGGAAATCTGATGAATGTCGGTGGTATTACAGATCGTATCATTGGCTTTGCAAATAACTTTTTCGGCCACATCCGTGGAGGATTGGGTCTCGCAAACGTAGGCGCTTCCATGGGCTTTGCCGGAATTTCCGGTACAGCGCTTGCCGATACGGCGAGCATCGGGTCGGTCATGATTCCATCGATGAAAAAGCAAGGATATGGCGCAGG
>JASKZU010000237.1 GCA_030147455.1 Planococcus sp. (in: firmicutes)
TTACTGCAGAAGAGGTGTTCATTGACTATTGGAGACGGGTCATGATAAGTTAACCTCAGCTATTTATCTTACTTAGTAAGATAAATAATCATATTAGTGGAGGTCCTCTTTCATGTTCATAAACCAAGCCTGTTTTGAGTCCGAAAAGATAAACGAAGGCAAGCTGATCGAAAAAGCTAAAAATACATTAAGCCAAACCAAAGGCGCTAACGGCTTAATTGCCGCAGAATGCTGGAAAAGAGATAAAAAAGAATTGGTGGAATACGCAATTGTCACCAAGTGGCACACAAAAAGCGATTTTATCGCTTGGCTGTCCAGAGAAGAGCACGTGAACGAGCACAAAGAAATGCACAAACGAAAAAAACAAGGAGTCAGTGAAGCTCCGCTTTTCAAGAAAACGCTTTTCCAATATGAAACGATGGAACCGAGTGATTCCTGACAATAAAAAGAAGCTCATACTGGCGGTAACCCGCTGGTATGAGCTTCTTTTTTATATAGGCGCCGCATCATCAATGCAGGCTTTTAAAATTTCT
Organism: Planococcus sp. (in: firmicutes); assembly: GCA_030147455.1. Classification (GTDB taxonomy): domain Bacteria; phylum Bacillota; class Bacilli; order Bacillales_A; family Planococcaceae; genus Planococcus. The sequence goes on from JASKZU010000237.1 coordinate 534, forward strand.
TATTCAACTGTTACTGATTTTGCCAAGTTGCGCGGCTTATCCACGTCACAGTCGCGGTGAAGAGCAGCATAATAGCTGATCAATTGAAGCGGGATGACGGATACAAGCGGCGTCAACAGTTCATGGACTTTCGGCAGAACGTGGCTGTCGCCTTCTTCGTTCAAGCCTTCCATTGAAATGATACATGGGTTTGCGCCGCGTGCAGCTACTTCCTGGACGTTTCCGCGGATGTTCAAGTTGACCGATTCCTGCGTTGCAAGCGCGATAACCGGTGTGCCTTCTTCGATCAATGCAATCGTTCCGTGCTTAAGCTCTCCGCCAGCAAAGCCTTCTGCTTGGATATAAGAGATTTCTTTCAGTTTAAGCGCGCCTTCCAGGCCGACGAAGTAATCCATCAAGCGGCCGATAAAGAAGCAGTTGCGTGTTGTAGACAAGAAGTCTCTTGCGATTTGCTCGAGTTCTTCTTTCATGTCGACTTGTGCTTGAATGGCATTTGCAACGATGCCCATTTCCTGTACTAAGTCGAAGTCAACGCCGTGGCCGCGTCGTTCAGCAGTCACCGCTGCCAGGATAGCAAGAACTGCCAGCTGCGCTGTATATGCTTTTGTTGAAGCAACCGCGATTTCAGGTCCTGCATGCAACAACAACGTATGGTCAGCTTCACGTGAAAGTGTTGCGCCAGCCACATTTGTTACTGTGAGTGACGGATGGCCAAGTTCTTTGATGCGTACAAGCACTTGGCGGCTGTCAGCCGTCTCGCCTGATTGTGAAATGAAGATGAACAATGGTTTTTCAGACAATAGCGGCATGTTGTAGCCAAACTCACTCGCTACATGCACTTCTACTGGAATGCCTGCCATTTTCTCTAAGTATTCCTTGCCGATCAATCCTGCATGGTAGCTTGTACCCGCTGCAATAATGTACAGGCGGTCAGCTGATTCCAACGCATCCAAGATAGACGAATCGATTGTCAATTGGTCGTTCTCGTCCTGGTAAGCTTGGATGATTTTGCGCATAACTGCCGGCTGCTCATCGATTTCTTTGAGCATGTAGTGCGGATATGTGCCTTTGTCGATATCGCTCATGTCGATTTCTGCTTTGAACGGTTCGCGCGTTATTTCTTCGCCGTCAAGCGTCAGAATTTGCACGCTTTCTTTTTTCACGATGACGACTTCTTTGTCCATCAACTCGACAAACTGGTCTGTAACTTGCAGCATCGCCATTGCATCAGATGCAACTACGTTGAAGTTTTCGCCAAGGCCGACCAAAAGCGGGCTCTTGTTTTTCGCTACATAAATCGTTTGCTCTTCTTCTGCATCAAGCAAAGCGATTGCGTAAGAACCTTTCATCAACTTTAAAGCATTGCTGAATGCTTCTTTTGTCGTTTGGCCTTCTTCTACGAATTTGCCAATCAATTGTACGATGATTTCTGTATCTGTATCAGATTCCATTTCCACGCCGTCTAGGTAATCACGCTGGATATGGTGATAGTTTTCGATTACGCCGTTGTGGACGATCGTGAAACGATCTGACGTGTTTTGGTGAGGGTGTGCGTTTACGCGGCTTGGTTTGCCGTGCGTTGCCCAGCGCGTATGGCCGATTCCTGTGTTTCCAGTTACGCTTTCTTCTACCGCTCCGCGCAAGTCTGCAATGCGCCCTTTTTCTTTGAATACTTTAATTCCGTCGCCGTTGCGCACGGCAATACCCGCTGAATCATAACCACGGTATTCCAAACGCTCCAAGCCTTTTAATAGAATTTCTTTTGAATCCTGTTCTCCAATATACCCAACAATTCCACACATAAATATATTCCTCCATTTATCCTGTTATCTATTAAGTGCCCATTCAGGGACTTTGTTGAGCCCATCCAAGCTGGTTGTCCAACCGATCACTCGACTGTTTTAAGCTTGGATATGACGACCGGGCTTCGCGGCCGGGAGGTATCCGCCGAAATCTCGAAACTCCTCCTCCTCGTCTACTGAAGACTGACTGGTCCGTCCGAGTTCTTCAGTACAGGCGCTATAATT
>JASKZU010000238.1 GCA_030147455.1 Planococcus sp. (in: firmicutes)
GCGTTATTATTGACGTTTTGCTGTTCAGTTTTCAAGGTTCAATATGTCGGCTGCTTCAAGAGCAACCTCTATAATTTATCATCGCTTCGTAAAAGAGTCAAGTCTTTTTTATTATTGTGAAAAACTGAATCTGTTCAAGCGACATGTAATATCATAATACATGTTTCAATCATATGTCAACAGAAATTGAGAAGTTTTTTGAAAGAATGTTTATTGATAGCATTATCATCGAAACCTTCACTTTAATCGCTGGCTCGCTATAATGAAGAAAGCTGACAAAGAAGTGCTTTGTCAGCTTGAACAAAGTTAAGATTCATTTCTCATTTCACAGAGTAATAACGATGGAAAATACCTTCACTTTTCGTTTTCACACCGTTGATTGCAATTAAATCTTTTTCAATAAGAAATTCAATCATCACTTCCAGATTTGAAGAATAGCTTTTCAGTTCGTCCTGTTCGTGTAATTCTTGAATGGTCCAGCTGCTTTGCGATTCCATTACTTCCCGAATATGCTGAGATCCGTCTTGTGTACGTGAATGGATAAAAAATTCACTTGCCAGGAATAGTAATTCTAACCGTTTATCAATTGGTTCATCGCTCGAGACAAGCTCTTCGTATAATTTGTAAATCGCTGGCTCCATCTTCTTTACTTGAGACCAGACCGTAACTTCTGGCGGCAGTCCGTTTTCTATTACCGCTAAGCGGGCTAAATGGTGAAGAGACTCGACCATATGATGATAAGCATCCAGATAATTTCTTTCTTCGAAAAACATCTTCCCTTCCAGATAACGGCGAATCAGTTTGGCGAACTCCATGCCCATTTTTATTTTCCGTCCGTAAAACGGGTATTCTTTAAGCTCTATCTTGAGTTTTTCCATAAATTCGTTCCTATCGTATATAACTCGCCCATTGAAAAGCCAATCAACGATTTTACGATTGGTGCCAAGAAGCAGCCATTTATGAAGCTGCTTTTCTGTGATGACATGCATTGCTGCTTTTTTATCGAAGTACGTATAATGTTTGGTGAAAACCGGCGTTTCGTTTTCTTTCGTTATAATCAGAAGAATTGAATCGAAGGTGTCTGTAATTGGGCTGATGTCTTCTCTCTTCTCGACAAGAATAACTCCCAGTGTTGTTTCTTGACTCGCCCGTTCCTGATATAACGGCCTTAGTATTTGTTCCATTATGTTCACTCCCTGCACTGTATCTTTTCCAGTTTTGTTTAATCCGGCCTTTCTAAAGCGAGTTCGCCGGTATTGAGGCATTTTCTCTATTTCGACATATTTATCTTATATTCCTTTAATGGAATTGCGATAACCCTTTTTCTGTTTACTTATAGTATAGTATGATGTGTACAAGGAGGAACCGCCTATGAAATCTTACAAAAATAAAATCAACCGCATCCGGACCTTCGCTTTGGCATTGATTTTTATCGGTATTGTCATTATGTATGTCGGGATTTATTTCCGCAATCAGCCCGTGGTTATGGTTATCTTCATGCTGCTTGGCGTTATTGCGATTATTGGAAGCACCGGCGTTTACGCTTGGATCGGCTTACTTTCGATGAAGACCGTTCCAGTTGAATGCCCGAATTGTGGGCGCCATACAAAGATGCTTGGCCGCGTAGATATTTGCATGCATTGCAATGAGCCGTTAACGATGGATCCTTCACTCGAAGGAAAAGAGTTTAACGAAGAATACAACAAAAAAAGCTCCCAAAAATAAAAAAGAATGCCCACATTGAGTGGGCATTCTTTTTATTGTGCTTTGGCAGACTCGCCGACACAATCGCGGCATGTCCCGTAAATCTCCAACCGGTGGTAATCCACCTGGAAACCTGTTACGTGCGACGCCAAATGCTCGACTTCATCCAAGCCTGGATAATGGAAATCGACAATCTTGCCGCAGTCGTTACAAATCATATGATAGTGGTCATGCGTTACAAAATCAAAGCGGCTGGAAGAATCTCCATACGTAAGTTCTTTTACAAGTCCCGCTTTTTTAAAAACACGCAAATTATTGTAAACAGTGGCTACACTCATATTTGGAAAAGCTTTTTCAAGCGCACGGTAAATATCATCTGCTGTTGGATGCGATGTGGAATGAATCATATACTCCAAAATCGCATGGCGTTGCGGTGTTATCCGAACACCTGTTGACTTTAATGTATCAAGCGCGTCTTTCAATTGGACTTCAGACATCGCTGGGCACCTCATTTCGATATATTCTTACATTATAATCGTTATAATTAGTGTACCCAATATTATGCCAACATGTCAAGAAATCGCTATAGAACGCATACTACTCAGCGTGCAATCCTTTTTCTTTCGAACCTAATTGCTCATTGATGAACCGGGCCGCGACAAATAAGAAGTCGGATAATCGGTTCAAGTAAGCAAGCACGGTCGGCGATACGCTTTCTCCAATATCAATAGCGTTGCGTTCGGCACGGCGGACAACTGTACGCGCGACATGCAGCGCCGCTCCTGACGGGTGTCCGCCTGGCAAAATAAAGTTGCTAAGCGGCTCCAATCGCGCATCGTACTGATCAATCCATTCCTCTAACTCAGCTATATGAGCATCTTCAAGCTTCCATTTAACTTCTTTGCCGGCAGGTGTAGCAAGCTCTGCCCCTACATGGAACAACACGGTTTGGATTTTGTGAAACGCTTCGCATAGAGTTTCTTTCCCTTCAAAAAATTCCGTATTCAAATGGCCGATTCCCAGGCCAATCATTGTATTCGCCTCATCGCATGTGCCATAGGCTTCCACTAACGGATCGTTCTTTTTGACGCGCATGCCGTACACAAGCGAAGTCGTGCCTTTATCGCCTGTTTTTGTATAAATCTTCATCGTTAATATCCCCTTTCCACATCAACTGGGTTTGTCGGCTGGGTGTTGCCTTTGAGCCACGCATGCAAGTTCGGTATAAAGACGTCCAATGCACGCTCGACATATTTTCCGGAATGGCTGGAAACGTGGGGCGAGATAATAACATTATCCATCTTCCAATAAGCGTGGTCGGCAGGAAGCGGCTCCTGCTCGAATACGTCCAGCACCGCATAAGCTACTTCCTTGTTCTCAAGCGCCTTCAGCAACACTTCGTCCGCAACCAAATCTCCGCGTCCGAGGTTCATGAAAATCGCCGTATCGTTCATCGCTTCAAAATGCTCTTTCTTTAAAAGATGATGGGTTTCATCTGTACTCGGCAAAACAGACAAAACAATATCCGCTTGAGGCAGCACATTCAAAGAATCTTCAAAAGACACCATTTCATCCATATAGTCGGATTTGTCGCCCGAGCGGTTGCATCCGATGGTTTTAACTCCGAATGCTTGCAGCAAACGCCCGATTTCCGATCCGATGGCGCCTGGACCAAAAATTACTGCGGTAGATCCGGCCAATTCAGAAGAATGGGTTTTACGGTTCCATTCGCCTTTTCGCTGATTGGCATATAAGGTTGGCAAGGAGCGCTTCAATGAAAGCAGATGGGCAAGAGC
>JASKZU010000275.1 GCA_030147455.1 Planococcus sp. (in: firmicutes)
CCGAGAAAGCGAATGCTCTTTTAAACTAAAAACAAAAGAAAGAAAGCACTTCGGGTGCTTTCTTTTCAATAAAGGAGAGAAAGCTGCATGAATTGGATGGATCAAATCAATGTACTGATTTTCGATATGGATGGCACGCTTTACCAGGATTACTCGTTTATGGGGCGCTATATTTCTAAAATGATGGAAGGCAGCTTCACGGAAGCAGAAATCGAGGAAATCATTTCTCAGGCCTATGATTTGCTCGAAGGGAGACACCCTATCAAGCTTGGTTTTATGTACGATGCGGACGAGCTGGTTTTCTATAAGCAAGAGCATTTGAAACCTATCGCTTCCTACGACTGGGAAGGAACAACAAGCGGCTTGCCGGACACTCAAAAGCCGCTTGCGTACATTGGCGATCCATGGGGCATTGCGCACCTGATGGCTGTCAAAAAGGGAATTCCGGCAGAGGCAGTCAAACAGGCATTTGATGACGTGCGCACAGAAATGCTGATGGAAACCTACCAGATTATCCAAGAAACGGACTTATTCGATGAGATAAGAAAACTCGACAACAAGCGGACGATTCTAATGACCAACTCGCCGCTGCCGACCGCACAGGAATTCGTCGATTTTTTGGAAATCAGTGACGTGTTTGACGAATTTTACTTTGATGGGAAAAAGCCGTCCGGCATCCGGGAGCTTTTGGATAAACTGGACACTGACGGCTATATGCCAAGAGAAATTTTATCGGTTGGCGACCATCCGTGGAACGACTTGTACCCCGTGCATGAAGCGGGCGGCCATACGTGCCTGATCAGTGCATACGCTCATGATGATGCAACCGATTGGACCGTTACTGTACGGACGATGGATGAATTGACTGGTTTGATTCGAAAATTTAATGAAGCGTCCTTTGCGACAGCCGGAAAGGAGCAGGGCAATGGCTGAAATCACACTGGAAAATATCACAAAGAAATTCAATGAAGATGCGGTGGTCAAAAACATTTCGCTCACGATCAAGGACGGGTCGTTCACTGTGCTGGTCGGCCCTTCCGGCTGCGGAAAATCCACGATTTTGAGAATGCTTGCAGGGTTCGAACAGCAAACCGAGGGCGATATCCGGATCGACGGTAAGCTTGTCAATGATTTGGCCCCGAGCAAACGCGACATTGCGATGGTGTTCCAAAACTATGCGCTGTATCCGACGATGACCGTCAAAGGCAATATCGAGTTCGGCCTGGCGAACCGCAAAGTGCCGAAAAAAGAACGCCAGCAACTGGTCGCGGAAATCGCGGAAATTGTCGGGCTGACCGACCATTTGAACAAAAAGCCCGACAAGCTATCGGGCGGCCAGCGGCAACGGGTGGCGCTGGCGCGCGCCATGGTCAAAAAGCCGAAAGTCTTTATTTTGGATGAGCCGCTGTCGAACTTGGACGCAAAACTGCGCACGCAGATGCGTACGGAACTGATCGAATTGCATGAAAAACTCGGCACGACATTTGTATATGTAACGCACGATCAAGTGGAAGCGATGTCGATGGGCGATGAAATCATCATCCTGAATAAAGGATCGGTCCAGCAAAAAGCGGCGCCGATCGACGTTTACCAGAATCCGAGCAACTTGTTTGCGGCGGAATTTATTGGACAGCCGCCGATGAATGTTTTCGGACGCCAGGCATATAACGGCCTATTGGATGAACTGGATAAAGAGGTGCACTATATCGGCTTCCGGCCGGAGCACGCCGCGATCTCTACAGAGCCGAAGTTTATGCCACATACACTGGAGCTGAAAAGCGAGATTCTGACGCTTGAAACTTTAGGGGCAGAAACCGTTTATAAAGTGAAAAACAGCATCGGCACAATGAACATCCGCAGCTTCGACTTGCCTTTGCCGAAGCAAAAGCGCTGCTTTATTTCGATTCCGTTGGAGAAGCTGTACCCGTTCGATGCGGAACAAACAGCGATCACAGAGTGTGCAATGTACGGGAAAAAGGAGGCGGTGTTAGATGGCGTTCGCTAAAGTCCCAGTGGATTTGGAAGAACGGCGGGCAGGGCGAAGCAGCTTTCTTTCCTGGGCGAACATACGCCCCTACGCGATGATTTTTCCGGCAATCCTTGTATTCGGCTTGTTTTTCATATATCCGATCGGCTATATGATTTTTTTGAGTTTCCATGACTGGAATTTTGTCAGTCCAGCCAAAGAATTTGTCGGAGCGGAAAATTTCAGCTACTTACTGAATGACCGTGACTTCCGTGAAGTCATCTCCAATTCGTTTTTCTACACGTTCTTCACCGTCTTTCTGACCATTGGCCTGTCGCTGCTGTTGGCGCTGTGGCTCAACCGGAAGGGCGCGCTGTATTCGTTCATGCAGGCATCGATCTTCAGCCCGCACATCATCTCGCTCGTTTCGGTATCGATGCTGTGGATGTGGATTATGGACTCGGACTACGGGCTGTTGAACTGGGTGCTCAATCTGGTTGGCATCGAGTCGGTCGCTTGGCTGACGAGCCCTGATTATGCGTTGTCCTCACTTATTTTGGTTGCTGTCTGGAAAGGGATCGGCTTTAATACGCTCGTGTTTATTGCAGGGCTGCAAAGCATTCCGAAAGATTTGTATGAAGCAGCGGAGCTCGACCATACACCGCCGTGGCGCCGTTTTATGAAAATCACGGTGCCGATGCTGTCACCGACTTTATTTTTCCTGACAATCATCGGGATCATCAATTCGTTCCAGGTGTTTGAGACGATCAATCTGATGACGGGAGGCGGCCCGGTCAACTCGACCAATACGTTTGTTTACTACATATACCAGTACGGCTTCCAATTCTTTAAAATCGGCTATGCTTCAGCTGCCGGCGTTATTTTATTGATTACATTGAGCGTATTGACGGTCATTTACTTCCAAGTGTTGAGCAAGCGGGTACATTACCGATAAGTGAGGGGAAATCTATGAATTCATCACCAGTTTTTAAGGTTATCAACGGCTTCGGGCTGATCGTACTGTTCATCATTTTCGCTGTGCCGTTTCTTTGGATGGTCAGCACGGCGTTCAAATCACTTGGCGAAACGATGACGTTTCCGCCTGTTTGGCTTCCGGAAAGCTTGCAATGGGAGAATTTCACTGCCGCATGGAATTCCGGCCCGTTCCTCAGGTATTTTTTTAACAGCGTCATTGTGACGTTGATGATCATGGTTCTGCAATTCGCGACGATCATTCCGGCTGCCTATGCGTTCGCGCGTTATGAGTTTCCGCTGAAAAACTTCTTTTTTGCGCTGACGATGATTTGTCTGATGATTCCGAGCCAGCTGATTTTCCTGCCTGTCTACTTAAACTTAAGTTCGTGGGGAATTCTGGATACGGTCTGGGGGTTGATTCTGCCATTTGCGACGAGTGCGTTCGGAATTTTCCTCCTGCGCCAGTCATTTATGCAAGTGCCGGAAGAGTTATTGGAAGCGGCGCGCCTGGACGATGCGACCGAGTGGCAGATTATCCGCAAGATCATGCTGCCGCTCGCAAAACCTGTGCTGATTACGCTAGCGCTGTTCAGCTTTATTGCTCACTGGAACGATTATTTCTGGCCTTTGGTTATGACGACAACCGACAATGCCCGTACGCTGCCGCTCGGCATTGCCATGCTTCGCCAAGTAGAAGGCGGGGCGAACTGGAACGTCGTCATGGCCGGCAACTTGCTGCTCGTGCTGCCGATTCTGATCATTTTCTTTTTTGCACAGCGCCATATCATCCGGGCATTTGTTTATACCGGTGTAAAGTAAACGACGGGGGGAAAAATCATGGGACAATTGATTGCACATAGAGGCTGGTCAGGAAAGGCACCTGAAAACACATTGAGCGCCATTCGAATGGCGCTTGGCGAACCGAAGATCGACAGCATCGAAATCGATGTGCATTTATCAAAAGACGGCGTGCCGGTCGTTATTCATGATCACCGGCTTGACCGAACGACGGATGGGTCCGGATATGTGAAAGACAAGACGGCAGAAGAACTGAAGTCACTGGATGCCGGAAGCTGGTTTGGCGAAGGTTTCGCGGGCGAGCCGGTTCCATTGCTGGAAGATGTATTGAAATTGGTAAACGGCGAAAAAGACTTGCTGATCGAACTCAAGCAAGCAGCCGGACAGTACGAGGGACTTGAAGAGGCAGTGCTGAAGTTGATAAAAGCTTATGGCCAAGAGACGCAATGCCGGCTGATTTCCTTCGACCATAAAAGCTTGAAAGTCTGTACTGAAATCAACCCGCAAGTCAAGTGTACACTTGTCATACTCGGTTCACCGCTCTTGCTTGTTGACCAGGTAAATGAAATCGGTGCGGACGCTGTGTCGCTGCATCACCAATATATCGAAGCGGAACTGGTCGATGACCTGGAGAACAACGGTACAGACATTGTTGTATGGACAGTCGACCAAAAAGCTGATGCTGAACGGGTTCTTGGATTCAGCAATTCGATTGCGCTCACCACCAACCACCCGGAAAATCTTTGGGGATAA
>JASKZU010000294.1 GCA_030147455.1 Planococcus sp. (in: firmicutes)
GATTACGAGGAAAATCGAAAAGGCGATGATGAAAAAATCGATAACAGACTGCGCAAAAACGCCGTACTTAAGTACCGCGCCGTCGATGCTGTAAGTCCAGTCTTCCACGCTAAAACCGCCGAGCAAGATGCCGACTGCCGGCATAATAATGTCTTCGACCAACGATGTGACAATTTTGCCGAATGCGGTGCCGATGACGACTGCGATTGCGAGATCGATGACATTACCTTTTAACGCAAATTCCTTAAAATCTCCCCACGCGTTCTACACTCCTTTTAGGTTCTGGCTAGTTCGTTTCTGCTGATTTAGTGTAGCTGCTCCAAGGCCGCTGTATAATGCCTCTTTAGCAAGCACCGGGTAAAAGGAGAGGGGCTGTGGTAAACTGAATCAAACGACTGTATAGGTGTGAAAATATGAAATCGCAAAAAACGAAGTCTCGCTCATTATTTTGGAAATTCGGCTGTCTGGTGGCATTTTTCCCCGCAGCCATTGTCGCTTTTACGCTATTGGCCATCGGGGCATTTTCTTATCTAGGAGACGCCACGGTCAAAGAAACCGTTCAAAAAGGCCAGGACCGTGTGTTTGAAACGACTTTCCCGGAAGAAAACATTCCGTTATACAAAGAAGCCGCGGCAGCCTACGATATTCCTTGGCCGCTGCTTGCAGCCCATCACCGAATTGAAACGAGATTTTCGACGATGGATCCGCTATTGTCCCCAGTAGGGGCAGAAGGGCATATGCAGTTTATGCCATGCACGTTTGTCGGTTGGAGCCATCCGACTTGTTCAGGACTTGGCCAAGGGGAAATTCCTGAAGCTGAAAAGACAGACCCTGCAGTTATTGAAAAGTACGGCGGATATGGGGTAGATGGTACGGGCAATGGCCTGGCCGACCCTTATGATTTGACGGATGCTCTTTACAGTGCAGCTAATTACTTGTCGCAAAACGGTGCTGCAGAAGGGGATTTGGAACGGGCTATATTCCAATACAACCATAGTGAAAAATACGTAGAAGATGTTTTGCATTACTATCATTTGTATGAAGATGAATATAATTCGCCATAAAAAAAGAGTGGACCGAAGTCCACTCTTTTTTTTATGCGCGTTTGCGTCCTTTGTTCATTGATCCAAGGATCAAGCTAAGTACGAAGACAAAGATCAAAGCACCGATTAGTGCTGGAATGATCGCGATGTCCCAAACAACTGGTCCCATGTCGCCAAGCAACATGCCGCCAAGCCATGCACCGATAATACCTGCGATGATGTTACCGATAATACCGCCCGGAATATCTTTCCCGAGGATTAGGCCAGCTAACCAACCGATAATACCACCCATGATTAAGTAAAGTAAGAATCCCATTTTTTTCAACTCCTTCAAAAAAGTTTTGGTTATGAATAAGTGCTACACTCTAGGTATAACCAAATGTGGGACTTTTAAAACATAGAACTTGAAATTTATTTTATTCGGGCACCCAGCGTCGTTTCCAAATGGCGCAATGCATAGCGGTGCCCAGCGTCGTCAAAGCTTGCTACGGCCTGCTCGTGAACCACTATCGAGTACCCTTTATTATAAGCATCAACAGCCGTGTGAAGAACGCAAATATCTGTACAGACGCCGATAAGATGAAGTTCTTCAATGTTTCGTTCGCGCAGCATCAACTCCAGCGGGGTGCCTGCAAATGCACTATAGCGGGTCTTATCCATCCAGGTAATGCGTTCTTCATTTTGTTCGTAAACTTCCTGCAGCCGACCGTAAAGTTTTCTGCCGCCTGTCCCGCGGATGTTATGGGGAGGAAAAAGCTTGGACTCTGGATGATAAGAGTCAAAACGTTCATGAAGGTCGACGGGCATGACAACAAAATCATCGTCTTTAAGAAATTGCTCTGTTATCGAACAAATTGCTTTTTCAATTGCCTGACCGGGTTTGCCGCATGTCAACGCCCCGTCATCGGCTACAAAGTCCACTGTATAATCTACGACAAGCAATGCTTTTTTCATCGATTCCACCTCCGGTATTTGTTTTTAGTCTACCTGATTTTTTGCCTGATGTTAATTTTCAGCCGCAGCAAAGGTTTTTAAATACCGGCGAAATGAACCGCTTGCTAATAGTCAGAAAATTCATTATACTATTGAAAACAGGATAGGGGTGTGGGTTATGCAATATGAAAACTTTCAAAAGTTAAACAGACAAGGTGTATTGTTTACGGCGCTTCACACACTTATCGTTTTCAACTTCGCGTTCGACTTCAGCTTTTTCTTCCGTTAACGACGAGGAGGAAAGCGCCCAGTTGAAGAAATAAAAAAATCCGGCCCATGAGGCCGGATTTTTTATATTTAAGATTTTCGTTTTAAGCGCACAAGTGAATCTTTTAAAATGCGTGAAGCGGATTCAATCGACACGCCTAGAATTTCCTGGATTTCTTCCAAGTTCTTGTGTTCGACTGCATATAGGTAATGAACATAAGCAAATCGGATATCCCCGGATCGCATGGGGGCGCCGACAAATTCGGACAGGGCTTCAGTATAGTCGGACAACGAACCCATCTGAAAATTGGTGTACTGATCTTTTACTTTTGAAGACAGGATAAAAGAGGTGCCGCGTAATATGGCGCGCTCGATGCCTTGTTCCATAATAGCGGCTTCATATTTATCAAAAGAAAGCGTGCAATGAAACCCGTCTTTTTTTTCAACATCCAACTGAAGCCCTTCGGCCGCATCGACAAAGTTATCAATATCAATCGCTACCATATCGCGAAGGCGCAGGCCGCGCAAATAAAAGACGTACAATAGCTTGGCATTGAGCGGAAGCTTGGGCGATTGGAGCACATCTTGCTTTTTCTCAAGCAAATGCTCGTAATCGACCTCAATATCATGCGGTTTTAAATCAAGCTTATGGTTTAATTTGAATTTCGGCATAAAGTCGTTCGGTATTTTTCCGATCTGCCACATATAATCAAACCATCGGCGAATATAAATGAGCTTGCGGTTTAGCGTACTGTCTTTAATGCCGGCCTCTTTTTGTTCTTTTAAGAATGTTTGAATATCAGAAGGGCGGATTTCGTGCGGTTCCACCGATTTTTTATATGTTTTGCGAAGAAATGCAAATAATGCCCGAATCAACTGCACTTCATGGACGACCGTATTCGGGCTTATGCCATTATCCAATCTGTACTTTTCATAACCGTATGGCATGGACATTCACCTCTCTAATCAGGTTTTATTCAGTATACCAGTTTTGGGGCAGAAGGGAACGTACTTTCCCTTAGTAAATATGCGTCATGAAAAAAACAAAAAACGGTGGGTTCACATCGAAACCTGCCGTTTTTTGCATGAGTAATATTAAGTCTTTTAAAATAAACAAAAGTAATTGCGGTTCAGCTATCCGGAACAATGGTGATCGCTACTGTACGAACCGGTTGAACGGTGTCGCTATCGCGTTCAGGCTCATAAAACTTATGGATCAGCGCATTTAACTCTTTTTGAAAGTGTTCGAATCGCTCATCGCTCATCGGAACTTCCATCATCGAAAAAGTGGAGCGGTCCTGTACGGGACGTTGACTGGCCATTTTTTCAAGATACGCTTCGTACTGCGTCAACAACGACAATTGATAATAAGAAACATAACTCAATTTATCGCTTGAAGATAGTGAATCCCATTCTGTTGGATCTACCTGTGCGTTGTCCATATTCATTGCATAGTATTTTTCCAAAACGGATTTTACTTTTTTTTCTTTTACAACCGTCAATGCACCGGCATCTGCCAACACTTGGAGGTGCCGGTAAAGCGTCGCTTGCGGTACATCTTTCAATATCTTCACCATTTCCAACGGCGTCATTCCCTGTTCCTGATGCCTCATCAATACACGGCAAATTTTCATTCGTACAGGATGCATGAGGAGCTCTGCTGTATTCTTCAAGTCATCACCTTTGTTTCATTAGAAATTTGTTCTCATTATAAATAATAAGAATAAGAATTGCAATCCAAGCTTTTTTAACTTATCATTATCATTATTGATAATGAATAGGAGGAGTAACGATGCAATGGACTTACGGGTTGGATGAATTAAGAAACATAGAGATAGGGCTATTTCTGCCCATTCTTTTGCCGCTGCTTGCTGTCAGCGCATTGTTGGTTGCTGTAGCATTGATCGATTTATATCGAAACAGAAAATCCAGGAAGCATGTATTGGCATGGACTTTGATTATTATTTTTGCTAACACGCTCGGGCCGGTGTTGTATTTCGTTATTGGCAGAAAGGAGCGTGAAGTCCGTGAAACTGGAAGTGTGCAACGTCACTAAGTCCTATCGCAACAAAAAAGCAGTCGACAACTTCTCAATGGAACTTCAATCAAAAGAATGTGTCGGGTTGATTGGGCCAAATGGAGCCGGAAAGTCTACATTGCTTCAAATTATTTCAACGATTATAAAGCAGACTGAAGGCACGGTATTGCTGGATGGTGTAGAAATTTCGAAGATGAAAAAACAAATCGGCTATTTGCCTCAATTTCCGTACTTTTTCGAGTGGATGACTGCACGTGAAGCACTGTTATACGCTGGACAGCTCTCAGGAATTGAAAAACAAGAACTGGCAAAGTCGATACCGGACATGCTAAAAAAAGTACAACTGCTGCGAGAACAACATACAAAGATATCTTCGTTCTCCGGCGGGATGAAGCAGCGTCTTGGCATGGCCCAGGCTTTGCTGCACAGCCCTTCGTTGATCGTGATGGACGAACCGGTCTCTGCACTCGATCCAACAGGAAGAAGGGACGTGCTGAATTTGATCCAAGATCTTAGAAAAGAAGCAACCATTTTATTTTCTACGCATATTCTAAGCGACGCAGAAGAAGCCTGTGAGCGGTTTGTGATCATTAAAGACGGCAAAAAAATCAATGACACGACCATTTCAGAGATGATGAGCCGCCAAATCAACGATGAATTGATAATTCAAACAACAACACAGCACCAGGGATGGATGGCAGGACTTCAACGTCTTGAATATGTAGAAACCGTTAAGGCGCTTGGGTCAGCATCTTTAGTGACAGTAAACAATATGAAAGCAAGCAAACTTCAGCTGCTTCAACATGCATTGAACAATAGAGTTGATTTGATCCGCTTCGAGGAAAAGCACGCTAGCTTGGAAGAAATTTATTTGGATTTGGTGGGAAAAGCATGAATAGCTTTACAGTTATGGCGAAAAAAGAAGCGCTGCATATATCACGTGAATTAAAAATCTTCTGGCTACCTATTATTTTTATCGTTTTAGGCATGACCCAGCCAGTCATCATGTACTATTTGCCGACAATTTTACAGTCAATGGGCGGCGGTCAGGGAATCATCATTGACCCAAATGCTGCGGTTCAAACAGCGGGCAAAGTGCTGGCTGGAACGCTTGGCTCTCAATTCGACCAACTGGGCATAATGATTCTCGTCCTCTCTTTGATGGCTATTGTGCAGGGTGATAAAGCAAGTGGGATGCTTGATATGGCAATGAGCCGGCCTGTTTCGCCAACTTCTTATGTTGCAGCAAAAATGACGGCGAATTATGTGCTGGCGGCAGGGAGTATAGTTGCGGGCTATAGCTGCTCATATGCCTATACTTACTTTTTGTTTGAAGCCGTTCCGTGGAATGTGGCAATGGGGGCACTGGGCAGCTATTTAGTATGGGTTTTCTTTATTGCAGCTTTTACGCTGGCAATGAGCACCATTTTAAACAATCCCTCGGTTATTGCACTTTCTTCTATAGTCATTCTTCTATTATGCAGGGCGACAGTAGGAATCAACGACAGTTTGGATCGCTTGAACCCCGCAAGCGTAAGCTACTATTCAGCCCAATGGCTTACAACAGGAGCAGTGGACGCCAGCGCTGCGGGAGCTGCGGCAATTTCTATCGCTCTAAGCGTTTGTTGTTTATTAACTGCTGTTTTTTGGATCAGGGAAAAAAAGTATCAACAAAGTTAGCGAATGAAATAGTGGTTTGATTATTCATAAGTAACAAACTACATAAGTGTATATAGAATTTTAAAAAACAGGCCAACAACCAAAAACACAAAAAGCGAATGAAGCTCGACAAAAAGGGTATAAAAGAAACATAATGGCTTAGAAATGAGGTGCAGCAATTGCAAAACGAAGAAACCGCTCGAATTCGTCATATGATTTTGAAAAAAGTCGAGGGTATTGATGACGATACGCTCAACCAAAAACCTTCTCCGGATGCTTGGTCGCCGATGCAGATCCTGGACCATCTCTATAAAATGGAAACAACGATTGCCAAAGGCGTATCACGATCCATCGAAAAAAATGAACGAAAAAAAGCTATCAAAAAACCGATTCAAGTTTCCGTCAGCCGGAAAGTAAAAGTTGAAGCGCCGGAGCATACCGTTCCGAGCGATGAATTTATCTCGCTGGATGATATGAAGAAAAAGCTCAATTCATCCCGTAATCGTCTTTACGAGGCATACGCTGGTGTCGATGAAAGCATGCTCAAGGAAAATTCTTTGCCGCATCCAGTATTTGGTGATGTGCCACTTATCCAATGGTTTCCGTTTGTCGGCTATCACGAGAAACGCCACATGCTACAGCTGGAAGAGACCTTAAGCAAAGTCAATGCTAAAAAAGAATAGTCATTCAAAAAACTTATCGTAAAGTATAATTTTAATGTAATTTACTTATGCACGTAGTTTCGGTATGATGGAAGAGGAGAAAAGACGCGCTAACACGCCTTTTCAGTAGATTTAAAGGAGGAACACGACTATGGCAAAGAGCAGTTTGCACAACAGCCGCACATCCTTCGAGCTTAACGGCAAGACATACAACTATTACCGTCTCGCTGCACTCGAAGAAGCGGGGATCGCGAAAGTATCTCGCCTTCCTTACTCTGTTAAAGTACTTTTGGAATCCGTATTGCGTCAGCATGACGGATATGTCATCAAAGACGAGCACGTAGAAGAGTTGGCAAAATGGGGGAAAGACGCGAACAAAGAAGCAGAAGTTCCGTTTAAGCCTTCACGCGTTATCCTGCAAGACTTTACCGGTGTACCGGTTGTTGTTGACCTTGCAGCACTTCGTTCAGCAATGGCTGAATTGGGCGGAGACCCAGACAAAATCAACCCGGAAATCCCGGTTGACCTTGTTATTGACCACTCGGTGCAAGTTGACCGTTATGGCAACGAAGATGCACTGCGCGCGAACATGGAGCTTGAGTTTGAACGCAATGCAGAACGCTACCAGTTTTTGAACTGGGCGCAAAAAGCTTACAACAACTACCGCGCGGTTCCACCAGCGACAGGTATTGTCCACCAAGTTAACCTTGAGTATTTGGCGAACGTAGTTCATGCTGTTGAAAACGAAGACGGCACGTTCGAAACATTCCCGGATACATTGGTCGGAACAGACTCCCACACGACAATGATCAACGGAATCGGCGTTCTTGGCTGGGGCGTTGGCGGAATCGAAGCAGAGGCCGGAATGCTCGGGCAACCTTCTTACTTCCCAATCCCTGAAGTTATCGGCGTGAAAATGACTGGCGAGTTGCCAAACGGCGCAACAGCGACGGACTTGGCACTTAAAGTTACAGAAACATTGCGCAAAAAAGGCGTAGTCGGCAAATTCGTTGAGTTCTTCGGCACTGGCGTTACAACGCTGCCGCTTGCAGACCGCGCAACGATTGCCAACATGGCACCGGAATACGGCGCAACTTGCGGATTCTTCCCTGTAGACGAGGAAGCACTGAACTACATGCGCCTCACTGCACGTACTGAAGAGCAAATCGCTGTAACAAAAGAATATTTGACTGCAAACGGCATGTTCTTCACAGTCGACAACGAAGAGCCGATCTACACAGACTTAGTGGAAATCGACTTGTCAGCAATCGAGCCTAACTTGTCCGGACCAAAACGCCCGCAGGATTTGATTCCGCTTTCGCAAATGAAAAAAGAATTCAATGCAGCGGTAACAGCTCCGGAAGGACCAAGCGGATTTGCACTGGATGAAGCGGAAATCGCTAAAACAGCAACCGTTAAGTTCGAAGACGGCACAACTGCAGAAATGAAAACAGGCGCTCTTGGAATCGCATCCATCACGTCTTGTACGAATACATCCAACCCATACGTTATGCTGGGTGCTGGATTGGTCGCGAAAAAAGCCGTTGAGAAAGGGTTGACTCCGCCTCCTTACGTAAAAACATCCCTGGCACCAGGTTCAAAAGTCGTTACAGGCTACTTGAACGATTCAGGGCTTCTTGAATACATGAACCAGATCGGATTCAACTTGGTTGGATACGGCTGTACAACATGTATCGGTAACTCCGGCCCACTTCTTCCTGAAATCGAAGATGCGATTGTTGAAAACGACTTGCTTGTGTCTTCTGTGTTGTCTGGTAACCGGAACTTTGAAGGACGTATCCATCCATTGATCAAAGCCAACTACCTGGCTTCGCCAATGCTGGTTGTTGCTTATGCACTTGCCGGAACTGTGGACATCGATTTCGAAACAGATCCGATCGGCCAAGACCAAAACGGCAACGACGTCTTCTTTAAAGACATCTGGCCTTCTACTGAAGAAATCAAACAAGTGGTACACAGCACAGTAACACCGGAATTGTTCCGCAAAGAATACGAAAACGTCTTCTCTGAAAACGAAGCATGGAACGCAATCGAAACGAACGACGATGCGTTGTATGCGTTTGATGAGGACTCAACGTATATCCAAAACCCGCCATTCTTTACTGGCCTATCCAAAGAACCGGCACCGATCCAACCGCTATCCGGCTTGCGTGTAATGGCGAAATTCGCTGATTCCATCACGACTGACCACATTTCGCCAGCCGGCGCAATCGGAAAAGACACACCAGCAGGTCTCTTCCTGCGCGAGCGCGGCGTCGAGCCACGCAACTTTAACTCTTATGGTTCACGCCGTGGTAACCACGAAGTCATGATGCGCGGTACGTTCGCAAACATCCGCATCCGCAACCAAGTGGCTCCAGGAACAACTGGCGGCTATACAACGTTCTGGCCAACAGGCGAAGTTATGCCGATCTATGATGCATGCATGAAGTACCAGGAGCAAAACACTGGACTTGTTGTACTCGCAGGCAAAGACTACGGCATGGGCTCTTCCCGTGACTGGGCTGCCAAAGGAACATTCTTGCTTGGCGTTAAAACAGTTATCGCGGAAAGCTATGAGCGGATTCACCGTTCAAACCTCGTGATGATGGGCGTCTTGCCGCTTCAATTCGTAAACGGCGAAAACGCTGAAACACTTGGCCTGACAGGTCAAGAAAGCATCAGCGTTAACTTGTCTGACGATGTGAAGCCGCGCGACGTACTGACGGCTACAGCTACTGCTGAAGACGGCAAAGTAACGGAATTCAAAGTCCTTGCACGCTTCGATTCTGAAGTGGAAGTTGACTATTTCCGCCACGGCGGCATCCTGCAAATGGTGCTCCGCAACAAATTGCTTGAAGCATAAAAAGGAAGGCTGCCTGCGGGCAGCCTTTTTTTTATGCTTTCTATGGAAGCTTGTGCTTTTTGATCTGGCGCGTTGTCCTGTATACTAAGAGGGAGGTGAAGAAACATGTACATAAGTGAAAAAGAAATTGAAATCCGCTATGCGGAAACCGACCAGATGGGTGTCGTTTATCATGCCAACTACTTGATCTGGCTTGAACTTGGCCGGACGAAATTAATCGAGGATCTCGGCTTTACCTATGCCGGAATGGAATCTGAAGGCTTTCTGTCGCCCGTGACCGACATTTCCATTCAATACAAAGCAGCGCTTCGCTACGGCGACAAAGCGTTTGTGAAAACGTGGGTCGAGTCGCACGGGCGGCTGCGCACTACGTATGGCTATGAAGTCGTGCACGGCGACGGAACACTTGCGGCAAAAGCGACATCCGAGCACGTGGTCGTGAAAAAAGAAACGTTCCGCCCTGTACCGCTCGCAAAAGTGGACGCTGCATGGGATGCCAAATACAAACAAGTGGTCAGGGGGGCAGAAGATGGCGTTCGGAATCCGACGACCTGAACTGGAGCGCTGGAAACAGGGCGTACAAAACGGCGAGATTTCATTTTTGACACATTACTGGGTCGATCGCCGCTTTCCAGGCTGCACAACCGTAACGAAAGTCGGCTGCAAAGACATCGACAAACTGGTCGAATGGGGCCGTCGCTATGGTTTGAGGCGGGAGTGGCTGGACCTTCGGAACGACTATCCGCATTTTGACTTGTTTGGTACCAGGCAGCGCTCGATTCTGCAATCCGAAGGCAAAATCGAGCAGTTGAATAAGTTAATCCGTAAGAGTGAATAAAAAAAGACTGACGCAAAAACTGCGTCAGTCTTTTTTCGGTTCGTATGAATACGTCAATTCACCAAGTGCATCGTCAACGGTGACGTGGAGGTCGTGTTCGTCAAAATACCACGCGTCCGCATCTTCAACAAAATACAATACGTCGCGGTGCGTCAGGCGGGCGGCCGGTTCTTCCGGGCTGTCTTTCGTCACGCCCAGCGAAAACCCCGGCTGCAGGCCCAAGCCGCCGTAGCGGACAAAAAACCGGACCGATTCTCCGGCAGCTACTTCCATTTCCTGATCAAACCATGATTGGGCATCTTCGCTTAAGTGAATGTCCATCTCAACACGTCCTTTCCGTCTTTACCACTTGATTTTCGGTTCGGTTCCTGCACGAATTCTGCCGATATTGGCGCGGTGCCTGTAAATAATGAATGTAGCCAGTACGAGAATGACCGCCAAAAATAAGTAGTCGCCTGTATTCAGCGCATAAATGATCGTGTAGATCACCGACACCACGGCCAGAATAATAGATGACAGCGACACCATTTTCGTGATTTTCAGCGCGATCAGCAACACGGCGACGGCCATCAAGAACAGCGGCCACTGGTACCCCAGGAGAATGCCTCCCGAAGTAGCGACGGCTTTGCCGCCTTTAAAGCCGGCAAACAGCGGGAAAATATGCCCGATAACTGCGACCACGCCGAGCAGCAACGGGTGAATATCCGTCGCTATCCACAGCGGCAGCAGCGTGGCGGCCGTTCCTTTTAAAATATCCAGAATGGTCACAACGAAACCGGCTTTCGCGCCGAGGACGCGAAACGTGTTGGTCGCCCCAAGATTGCCGCTTCCTTTGGTCCGGATATCGGTGTTGTAAAACAACTTTCCAATCCACAGTGCAGAAGGAATAGATCCGAGCAGGTAAGCAATTACTAGTGGAAGCAAAATATCCATGGCTGACTCCTTTACGTGCACGTTTTTCTTTTTTTCTAGTTTACCACGACCCAAGCGGCAGAAACAATAGATGGCGGATTATTCAACAAACACCCAGGTTTCATGTATGATAGACTAAAAGGACAGGTGATGACAGTGAAAAATCCAAGCCGTGAAGAAATCAAGCAAGTACTCGATCAAGCAAAAACAATCGCAGTCGTCGGATTGAGCCCGAATCCCATGCGCACTTCCCATATGGTATCCAGAGCGATGCAGCAAGCCGGGTACCGCATTATCCCGGTCAATCCGCAAGCAGACGAAGTGCTCGGCGAGAAAAGCTATGCGACGCTGCGGGACATCCCGGAGCCGGTCGACATCGTCAATGTATTCCGCCGCAGCGAGTTTTTGCCGGAAATTGCAGAAGATTTCCTGTCGATTGGGGCGCCCGTCTTTTGGACTCAGCTTAATGTGGTCGATGAAGGCGTTTTCATTCAGCTTGAAGAAGCAGGCCACACCGTCATCATGGACCGCTGCATCAAAGTCGAACACGCCATTTTGAAATAAAGCGGGTTGGGAAAAAGGGCGCCTGGCGCTCTTTTTCTATGAACGTTGACAGGAATGCCTGACATGGCATACGATTAAAAGAAGGAAGTATACGAACAAATGTTTGTTGGAGGGAAATTGATGGCAAAAACGAACAGCACGGCATACAACGAAGAAGCAATCCAAGTTCTAGAAGGGCTGGATGCTGTACGCAAACGTCCGGGGATGTACATCGGGTCGACCGATACCCGCGGTTTGCATCATTTGGTTTATGAAATTGTCGACAACTCGGTCGATGAAGCACTCGCCGGGTTCGGCGAACAAATCACGGTAATGATTCACGAAGACAACAGCATTAGCGTCCGCGACTACGGCCGCGGCATGCCAACCGGGATGCACCGAAGCGGCAAGCCGACGCCGGAAGTCATTTTGACGGTGCTTCATGCCGGCGGTAAATTCGGCCAAGGCGGCTATAAAACAAGCGGCGGGCTTCACGGCGTCGGCGCTTCTGTCGTCAATGCCCTGTCGCAATTCTTGGAAGTCACCATTCACCGCGACGGGCGCAAATACCGCCAGCGTTTTGAACAAGGCGGCAAGCCCGTTACGACGCTTGAGGAAATCGGCAAAACAAAAGAAACCGGCACGTGCATTCACTTTTTGCCGGACGAGACGATCTTTTCCGTCTCTAAATACAATTACGATACATTAAGCGAACGGTTGCGCGAATCGGCATTTCTGATGAAAGGCTTGAAGATCGACTTGATCGATGAGCGCACAGAAACGAGCGAAAGCTTTTTCTACGATACCGGCATTGAGGCGTTCGTCGAGTATTTGAACGAGGAAAAAGACGTGCTTCACAAAGTCGCCTATATGGAAGGGCAAAACGACAGCCTGGAAGTGGAATTTGCGTTTCAGTTTAACGACGGCTATTCCGAGACCATTTTGTCGTTCGTCAACAACGTCCGGACGCGTGACGGCGGGACGCATGAAACCGGCGCCAAAGCAGCCATGACCCGCGTGTTCAACGATTACGCGCGAAAAATCAACTTGCTCAAGGAAAAAGACAAAAACCTGGAAGGCTCGGATATCCGCGAAGGTTTGGCGGCGATCGTTTCCGTGCGCATCCCGGAAGCCTTGCTTCAGTTTGAAGGCCAGACCAAAAGCAAGCTCGGAACAAGCGAAGCCCGTGGTGCGGTCGATGCGGTTATTTCGCAGCAACTCATGTATTTTCTTGAGGAAAATGCGGAACAAAGCGCGTCGCTCGTGCGAAAAGCGATCCGCGCCTCACAAGCGCGCCTTGCTGCCCGTAAGGCACGGGAAGATGCGCGCAATGGCAAAAAACGCAAAAAATCCGATACGCTCTTGTCCGGCAAACTGACGCCGGCGCAGTCGCGCAACGCCAAAAAGAACGAATTGTACCTGGTAGAGGGCGACTCGGCCGGCGGTTCAGCCAAACAAGGCCGCGACCGGACATTCCAGGCCATCTTGCCGCTCCGCGGTAAAGTCGTCAACACCGAGAAAGCAAAACTCGAAGAAATCATGAAAAATGAAGAAATCGCCACCATCATCCATGCAATTGGCGGCGGCGTGTCTTCTGATTTCTCTGTAGACGATATCGCCTACAACAAAGTCATCATCATGACCGATGCCGATACGGACGGCGCGCACATTCAAGTGCTGCTCTTGACCTTTTTCTACCGCTACATGAAACCGCTCATCGAATCCGGCAAAGTGTTTATCGCACTGCCGCCGCTTTACAAAGTGTCCAAAGGCGCCGGCAAAAAGGAAGTCGTCGACTATGCATGGACCGAAGCGGATTTGGATGCTTCGATCAAGAAAATCGGCAAAGGCTATATGCTGCAGCGCTATAAAGGACTCGGGGAAATGAACGCCGACCAGCTATGGGAAACGACGATGAACCCGGAATCCCGCACATTGATCCGTGTGACCATTGAAGACGGAGCCCGTGCGGAACGACGCATCACGACGCTGATGGGCGACAAAGTCGAACCGCGCCGCAAATGGATCGAAGGCAACGTCGATTTCGGATTGGAAGATGACAGCAATATTCTAGAAAATGATTTGATTCACGCTGAGGAGGAAATTGTATGACACAAACCGAACGTTTCCAGGACTTGCCCTTAGAAGAAGTCATCGGTGACCGGTTTGGCCGATACAGCAAGTACATTATCCAAGACCGCGCGCTGCCGGATGCACGCGACGGGCTAAAACCGGTGCAGCGCCGCATTTTGTATGCGATGTACCGTGAAGGCAATACAAACGACAAAGCATTCCGAAAATCCGCCAAAACGGTCGGAAATGTTATCGGCAACTACCATCCGCACGGCGACAGCTCGGTTTACGAAGCGATGGTGCGCCTGAGCCAGGACTGGAAAGTGCGTCACATGCTCGTCGAAATGCACGGCAACAACGGCTCGATGGACGGCGATTCGCCGGCAGCGATGCGTTACACCGAAGCGCGGTTGTCCGCCATTTCCGGCGAATTGCTGCGCGATATCGACAAGCGCACCGTCGAATTTATCCCGAACTTTGATGATGCCGACGTGGAACCGACTGTGTTGCCGGCTCGTTTCCCGAGTTTGCTTGTCAACGGCGCGACCGGCATTTCAGCCGGCTATACGACCGATATCCCGCCGCATGCGCTGCACGAAGCGCTTGATGCTGTGTTGATGCGCATCGACAACCCGAATGCGACGATCGATGAATTGATGACCGTCATCCAAGGGCCGGATTTTCCGACCGGCGGCATCATCCAAGGCGTCGAGGGCATTAAAAAAGCCTACGAAACCGGGCGCGGCAAAATTGTCATCCGTTCTAAAGCCGCAGTTGAACCGATCAAAGGCGGCAAAGAGCAAATCGTCATTACGGAAATTCCCTATGAAGTAAACAAAGCCAGCCTGATCAAGAAAATTGATGACCACCGCTTTGACCGCAAACTGGACGGCATCTCTGAAGTGCGCGATGAAACCGACCGTACGGGCCTTCGCATTGTTATCGAGCTGAAAAAAGAAGTGCAGGCAGCAGG
>JASKZU010000310.1 GCA_030147455.1 Planococcus sp. (in: firmicutes)
GGCCCGACAAACGATGAGTACGCCCGGCTTCGGAAGATGGGCATCTTCACGGCGCTTGCCATTGCCATCCATAACTTTCCGGAAGGCATTGCAACATTTATGTCGGCCATGCAAGACCCCGCGCTCGGCATTGCGATTGCTGTTGCGGTAGCCATTCACAATATTCCGGAAGGCATTGCCGTCTCGGTGCCGATTTACTATGCAACCGGCAGCCGTAAAAAGGCATTTCAGTATAGTTTTTTGTCAGGGCTTGCCGAACCATTTGGGGCGATTGTCGCATGGTTGTTTTTGATGCCGTTTCTCAGCGATACGCTGTTTGGCATTGTATTTGCCGGAGTGGCAGGAATCATGGTTTTCATTTCGCTGGATGAGTTGCTTCCGGCTGCCAAACGCTATGATGAAGCGCATTTGTCGATCTACGGCTTAGTCGCAGGAATGATCGTCATGGCTGTCAGCATCGTGCTTCTTACGTAACTTGAAACTTTGCGTCTCCTTTTCCGTATAAACGGGCAAGGAGGCGTTTTTTTATGGATGTTGAAAAAATTGAACAAACATTTACTCGGGTGTCAAAAGCGCTTGGGTGGTCGACGATGAAAGAAATATCAATGGCAGTCACTGCAATTTATTTGAGCCGGGGCCGGTCGTTTGATGAGGCCGCACATGAGCATGCATCTCAATTGATCAAGTCGAAAGAAGGATTTACTTCGCCGCTTCGATCCCACTTGCATCATATTGTCACAGCATATTTTGTTTTGGGTGACAAACCGTTAGAACAAGCGTTAGCTGAATTGAATCTCAACCAGCAGGCGCTTTTAGAGGTAGGCTTTTGGAAAAGTTTGCATACGTATTTAGGCGGCTTGATGATGGGAGAACCATCCGAAGCAGAACGCACCCGACAGTTGTACATAGCAATGAAAGCCGACCATCCGTTTCTTACGTCGAGTGAAGACATTCCGTATGCGGTCTTGCTTGGGCGGCGCGAAGGAGAAGTGGCGGAGCGTGCGGAAACGATGAACCGCTATTACAAAGAACTGCGCCCTCATGGATTCTCTCCCGGCAACCACCTGCAGTGGCTGAGCCAGGCCATGACATTTGATTCCGCTTCGTTTCAGCCGGAAGTTGCAGGGCGTGTACTGGCAATTCGTGATTTTTTAACATCGAAAAATATCAAGATTCGCTCAGATCATTATCCAGTCATCGGCTTTCTCGCAATTGCCAAAGCAGATGGCGCTGCATTAGGAGCAATAGTTGAATTGGTTCGTTCATTAGAACAATCCAAAACGTTCCGCTGGTACAAACAATGGGCATTGCCGTTCGCAGTGCAGCTGGTTATGGCTGAAGCCGCAGAATTTCAAGACAGTGGAGCAGCTATATTTGCTTCTTCTGTGGAAATGCTGGTGCAGGCGCAGCAAGCAGCGGCACTTGTCAGCATGAATGCGGCTATAGCAGCTTCCAATAACTTGGGAAGTTGAAAAATCTTCCTAATTCTCCTTGCTATAGCCTACTTGTCGCGGTATAGTAAAGAAAAAACATGACAAGTGTCAAGACAAGGGGAAAGAGTATGGAAAATGCAGTTGAAAACAGCACCAAATCGATTTCACAAAGAAAGCTGCTCGGGGTAGCGGGACTCGGGTGGCTTTTTGATGCAATGGATGTCGGCATTCTGGCGTTCATCATTGCGGCACTTCACGAAGACTGGGGGCTTAGTTCGCAGCAAATGGGCTGGATTGGCGGTGTCAATTCGATCGGAATGGCTGTCGGAGCTCTGGTATTTGGAGTTTATGCAGACCGTGTCGGCCGCAAAAAAGTATTTATCATCACTTTATTGTTGTTCTCGCTGGCAAGCGGAATTTCCGCTTTTACTACCACGCTGGCCGCTTTTTTGATTCTGCGTTTTTTTGTCGGAATGGGGCTTGGGGGAGAACTGCCGGTTGCTTCTACTTTAGTATCTGAAAGCGTGCCGGCAAAAGACCGCGGCCGCGTCGTTGTATTGCTGGAGAGTTTCTGGGCTGGCGGCTGGCTGCTGGCGGCTATTATTTCCTACTTTATCATTCCGTCATTTGGCTGGCGGGTCGCATTGCTGCTCACTGCCCTGCCTGCATTTTATGCACTGTATCTGCGCATAAATCTGCCGGACTCTCCGCAGTTTACAGCAAAGAAAAACGTTTTGCGTTCTGTTTCCACGAATATTCGCGATGTCTGGTCGAAGACGTATAGACGTCCGACAGCCATGCTGTGGATTGTGTGGTTTACAGTGGTCTTTTCTTATTACGGGATGTTCCTGTGGCTGCCGAGTGTGATGGTTATGAAGGGATTCCCACTCATTCAAAGCTTTCAATATGTATTGATTATGACGCTGGCGCAGCTGCCGGGTTACTTTTCTGCAGCTTGGCTGATCGAACGGGCGGGTCGCAAATTCGTGCTTGTCACGTATTTGACCGGAACGGCTGTATCCGCTTTGGCTTTTGGGAATGCAGAAACTGTTACGGCACTGCTGGTGGCAGGCGCCTTCTTGTCATTTTTCAATCTCGGTGCATGGGGCGCGTTGTATGCCTATTCTCCGGAACAATACCCGACGGTCATTCGGGCGACTGGGACTGGTATGGCCGCGTCATTCGGCCGCATCGGCGGAGTGCTGGGGCCGCTTTTGGTCGGAACGATGCTGACAGCTGGCTTTGGCATCAATGTAATTTTTGCGATTTTCTGCGTATCCATTTTAATTGGTGCGCTGGCGGTAGCCTTTCTTGGGACCGAAACTAAACAATTGGAATTGGATTGATTTTAACGCGGGCCAAAATGGGCCTGCGTTTTTTATTGGCAAAAAAAGAAAAGAGGAAAAAGGTCGGAAATGGCCAATTAGTTTATAAGAGACATAACATTATATTGAAAAGAGTGTGGGGCAATGGAATGGAAATGGTATGAAGATGTTGAAAAGTTTGCATTGGTGGCAGAACCGCTTCTTAATAAGCGTGAAGACCTTTACAGTTTGTTTCTCGGTATATTAGGACAACTCAAAGACGGACGGTATGAACAAAAGAAGCTTGGGGTTGCAGAAGATAAATCGGGAGTTGCAGGCGTCGCATTGATGACAGCGCCGCATCCGCTGCAGTGGATCAGCTTTCGGGATGATGCTGTCGCGGAAGAATCGGCGGCGCAAAATTTTCATGAGGCGGCCATTGCCGTCTCAGGCGTAATCGGCGACAAAAAAACAGCGGAATGGTTTGCGAAAGCATGGAGCAAGCAGACCGGTGAACAAATCCAGGTAGCGATGGACCAAGGCCTTTACCGCATCGACGCTGTGAAGAAGAAATTGCCGAAAAGCCCTGGCAGCTGGCGCGTGGCAAACCGCTTTGACCTTTCCTTGCTGGCAGACTGGTATCAATTGTTTGCAGAAGAAACAGCGATCGGAGAAGCGTCGCGTGAAGAAGCGGAAGAAAAAATAACGGATTTTATTGCACGCAAAGAATTGTTTGTATGGGAGTGTGGCGGGGAGGTAGTTTCCTGCATGAAAAAAGCGCGGCCTTCCAAGCACGGGGTTACCGTGTCGTTCGTTTATACACCCAAGCCTTTAAGGAAAAACGGATACGCACGCACACTGGTGGCGGAAGTGACTGAAGAGCTTCTTTTGGAATATGATTTTGTCATGCTTTATACCGATTTGGCAAATGGTACTGCCAATAAAATTTACCGGGAAATCGGCTATGAGCAAATCGCCAACCCGGTTCACTTGAAGTTTAGAGCAGAAACGCGGGAGTAAAGGCCTGTTCGAAAGGGTATAGAAACACGACCCATTGAAAGGGGGAGAGCGAATGATCCGTTTTGACAAGGTCACTAAACGGTTTCCTGATGGAACCGAAGCGCTCAAAGAAGTTTCACTCGTTCTGCCGAGCCGTCAATTGACCGCCATCATCGGCCCGAGCGGCTGCGGGAAGACGACGCTCATGAAAATGGTAAACAAACTTGAAAATCCGACAACAGGTGCCATTTATATAGATGATGAACCGATAACCGGAATGGACGAAGTTAAATTGAGGAGGTCGATTGGCTATGTTATTCAGCGGATCGGCCTGTTTCCCCATATGACTATTAAAGAAAACGTCTCACTTGTTCCAAAGCTATTGAATTGGGAACAGGACAAGACCGAATCGCGTGTGGAAGAATTACTGCAGCTGGTCGGGTTGGACCCGGCTGTTTTTATGCAGCGCTATCCACTGGAGTTAAGCGGTGGACAGCAACAGCGCGTCGGGGTCGTCCGTGCGCTGGCGAGCGACCCGAATATCGTTTTGATGGACGAGCCCTTTTCGGCACTCGATCCGATCAGCCGCGAACAGCTGCAGGACGAATTGCGCCATTTGCAGCGGGAGATTCACAAAACAATCGTATTTGTCACACACGATATGGATGAGGCGCTGAAAATAGCCGACACGATTGTAGTGATGCGCGACGGACAGGTTGAGCAGGTCGGCACGCCGCAGCAATTGGTAGAAGAACCGGCAACCGATTTTGTCCGAAGCTTCATCGGGACCGAGCGCATCAATCAAAAGCGTTCGTTTCGCGACCGCCGCCTGCGGGAATTTGCGTTTCTTTTGGATCGTGAATGGACAGGAGAAGCGGAACCGGCGTCTGCTGACCTTTCAATAAGTGAAGCACACCGATTGCTGGAAGAAAGCAGCGGACAATATCTTGCGGTTTACCGGGGCGACGAATTGATCGGCTATGCAGGAGAGCGTGAGTTGTTGAAAGCGGCGCTTCATAAGGAACAGGA
>JASKZU010000269.1 GCA_030147455.1 Planococcus sp. (in: firmicutes)
TTATCGGCGGGTTGATGGTGACGGTGCTTGTGGGAAATGGCATGAGCATGATTTGGCATGGACATGAGGGAGCTTGGACAGAACCAGTTGCATCGGTTATTGCAGCAGATTTCGCATGGCTTCCGGCTGCGGCAGCAGCAACCATCTTCTACATCATGTGGTGGGCGCACCTGCTGTTCTTGCTGACGTTCCTTGTATACGTGCCGCAATCCAAGCACGCGCATTTGATTTTCGGGCCTGTGAACACGTGGTTCCATCGACTCGACCATGTTGGCCGCTTAAAGCCGATCAATTTTGAGGAAATGGAAGAAGAAGACGAAGAAAATCCAGATGCGATGCCGTCATTCGGTGTCGGCAAAATTACGGATTTCACACAGGCGCAAATGATCGACTTCTACGCATGTGTGGAATGCGGGCGCTGCACCAATATGTGCCCGGCAACTGGAACCGGAAAAATGCTGTCGCCGATGGATTTGATTACAAAGCTTCGGGACAATTTGACGAATACAGGAGCTGTGATGACACAGAAAAAACCGTGGGTGCCGGCAATGGCGTTTGGCCACACACAAGGAAACCAATTGGCGATGGCTGCCGGTGCTGAAGGGGTCAGCATCGACGAGTTGTACAGCCCAAGCCTGATTGGCGATGTTATTACAGAAGAAGAAATCTGGGCATGTACGACATGCCGCAACTGTGAAGACCAATGTCCGGTCATGAACGAACATGTCGATAAAATCATCGATCTTCGCCGTTACCTCGTCATGACGGAAGGGAAAATGGATAAAGATGCCCAGCGCGCGATGACGAATATCGAAAAGCAAGGCAATCCTTGGGGACTTAACCGTAAAGAAAAAGAAAATTGGAGAGATGCACGCCCGGATATTTCAATTCCAACGGTGAAGGAAGTCAGCAAAGCCGGCGAAGAATTCGAGTATTTGTTCTGGGTCGGCTCCATGGGATCGTTCGACAGCCGTTCACAAAAAATCGCGTTGTCGTTTGCTCGATTAATGAACGAAGCTGGCATTAAGTTTGCTATCCTTGGCAACAAAGAAAAGAATTCCGGCGATACGCCGCGCCGCCTCGGAAATGAATTCCTGTTCCAGGAACTCGCGACTGCCAATATTAAGGAATTCGAAAAAGCGGAAGTAAGTAAGATTGTGACAATCGATCCGCATGCCTACAATATCTTCAAAAATGAATACCCGGACTTCGGTTTTGAAGCGGAAGTGTATCACCATACGGAACTGCTTTTCGACCTTGTCCAACAAGGCAAGCTAAAACCGCAGTATGCCGTCAATGAAAAAATCACTTTCCATGATTCCTGCTACCTCGGGCGTTATAACGATGTATACGACGCACCGCGGGAAATTCTCAAAGCAATCGAAGGCGTCGAACTGGTCGAAATGGCCCGCAACCGCCAGGACGGCATGTGCTGCGGAGCCGGCGGAGGTCTCATGTGGATGGAAGAAGACACCGGACACCGCGTCAACGTCGCCCGGACCGAACAAGCTCTTGAAGTGAATCCAACGATGATTTCATCCGGATGTCCCTATTGCTTAACGATGCTATCCGACGGAACAAAAGCAAAAGAAGTAGAAGAACAAGTCGGCACCTACGATGTAGCGGAACTTTTAGAAATGGCGGTTCTTGGAAATGAAGCACCTCCAGTTGAAGAAATAGTCCAGTAATCGTGTTTGCCAACTGACAGAAAATTGAGTAGAATGATAATATAAGCAGAAAAAAGACGGGGAGTTTGATGCTCCCTTTTCTTTTGTCCTTTAACCGAGCGAGCGTTCAGTCACCTGTAAAAGTATAAGATTTTCTAAAACATCGCACAAATAAGAAGCGAAAATAAAGGCAATAAATTTTTTAAAATGAAATGTAAGCGTTACCAAATAAGAGGAGGAACTTAAAATGGCGAAAACAGTAATCGTAGACGGGGCACGTACAGCATTTGGGAAATTCGGCGGTTCGCTCAGCAGTTTTTCAGCAAGCGATTTGGGGGCTGCAGCTATAAAAGCGGCGCTTGAACGGGCGCAGGTCAATGCAGAAGACATCCAGGAAGTTATTATGGGGAACGTCCTGCAAGCAGGGCAAGGGCAAATTCCTTCTCGCCAGGCTGCACAAAAGGCAGGGATTCCTTATCATGTGAAATCTGAAACCATAAATAAAGTGTGCGCCTCCGGTTTGAGAGCCGTTACGATGGCTGATCAAATTATCCGGCTCGGGGATGAAGAATTGATTGTCGCCGGCGGTATGGAATCGATGTCAAGCGCTCCTTATTATTTGCCGAAAGCGCGTTTCGGTTTGCGCATGGGCGATGCTCAAGTAGTAGACGGCATGGTGCACGATGGATTGTCTTGCTCGTTTCACCCCGACAAAGTGCATATGGGCACATACGGCAATTCTACAGCCGAAGAATTCGAGCTGTCGCGTGAACGACAGGATGAATGGTCGGCTAGATCCCATGAGCGGGCATTAAAAGCACGCGACCGTTTTGCCGAGGAAATTACGCCGATTGAAGTGCCGCAGCGTAAAGGCGATCCCATTCAAGTGATGGAAGACGAGGCGCCGCGTGAAGGCACAACAACAGATGTTCTGGCAAAACTGCGCCCGGCATTCGGCAAAGACGGCACGATTACCGCTGGAAATGCCCCAGGAATCAATGACGGGGCAGCAGCAATGGTATTGATGAGCGAAGAGCGTGCCGAAAAAGAAGGCAAAGCGGTTTTGGCCCGCATTTTGGCACATACAGAAGTAGCGGTAGAACCACACCGCTTTCCTGAAACGCCGGGGCTTGTGATCAACGAATTGTTGAATAAAACCGGCAAAACCTTGGAAGACATCGACTTGTTCGAAATCAATGAAGCTTTTGCGGCAGTTGCGCTGGCGAGTTTCAAAATTGCTGGATTGGATGAAGAAAAAGTCAACGTCAACGGCGGTTCGGTCGCACTTGGCCATCCGATTGGCGCAAGTGGGGCCCGCATCATTTTAACACTTGCCTATGAACTAAAGCGCCGGGGCGGCGGCATTGGAATTGCAGCCATCTGTTCAGGTGGCGGGCAAGGCGACGCTGTCATGCTCGAAGTGCCGAAAGGGGAAAAAGAATAATGGCTATCGAAAACGTCATGGTTATCGGAGCCGGCCAAATGGGCTCCGGTATTGCGCAAGTGTGTGCGCAAGCAGGATTTAATGTGAAACTGAACGACATGAAGCAAGAGGCATACGAGCGCGGAATTGCAAACATTACTAAAAGTTTGTCGCGCAATGTCGAAAAAGGACGCATGACAGAAGACGAAAAAACGCAGGTGCTTGGCCGCATTCAATCGTCTTTGGATTTAAACGATGCGCACGATGTCGACATTGTTATTG
>JASKZU010000271.1 GCA_030147455.1 Planococcus sp. (in: firmicutes)
CTTTTTGCTTTTCTTCTATATATATTACTGTTGCCCGAAATACGTGTGCAGCGCCTCGACAATTCGCCGGGATGCTTTTCCGTCGCCGTACGGATTGGAAGCTTTGGACATTGCTTCATATGCAGCTGGATCCGTCAGCAATTCTTTGCCCAATCCATAAATGGTTTCTTCGTCAGTTCCTGCAAGTTTCAATGTGCCCGCATCGATGCCTTCCGGACGTTCAGTTGTATCACGCAGAACAAGCACCGGTTTCCCAAGAGATGGCGCTTCTTCCTGTACGCCGCCTGAGTCAGTCAAGATGAAATAGGATCGCGCCGCAAAGTTATGGAAATCCAATACTTCGAGCGGTTCAATCAAATGAATGCGCGGATCGCGCCCGAGCACTTCATCTGCTACTTCGCGAACTGCCGGGTTCATGTGAACAGGATAGACAACTTGGATATCGTTGTGTTCCTCGGTCAAACGCTTGATTGCACGGAACATGTTGCGCATCGGTTCGCCCAAATTCTCACGGCGGTGAGCCGTCAGCAAAATCATCCGGTCGCTGCCAATCTTTTCAAGCACCGGATGGTGATAATTGTCGCGTACAGTCGTTTGCAGCGCATCGATAGCCGTGTTCCCCGTGATGTAAATCGTTTCTTCTTTTTTATTTTCATCACGCAAATTCTGCGCAGACTTTTCCG
The DNA here is from genome assembly GCA_030147455.1 of Planococcus sp. (in: firmicutes). Lineage (GTDB taxonomy): Bacteria > Bacillota > Bacilli > Bacillales_A > Planococcaceae > Planococcus. Next base: position 684 of record JASKZU010000271.1, read on the forward strand.
TCGGCGCAAAATGAATATCTGCCATGACGCCGGTCAGCTGCCGGTTCATCTCTTCCGGGAAAGGAGAGTATTTATTGTGGGTGCGAAGCCCTGCTTCTACATGGCCGATCGCGATCTGGTTATACAAAGCAGCAAGACTTGCCGCAAAAGTCGTCGTCGTGTCGCCATGTACAAGTACGATATCCGGCTTCGCTGTTTTCATAACTTCATCCAGCCCGTTCATTGCCCTCATCGTTACATCACTCAAAGTCTGCCGATCTTTCATAATGTTCAAGTCAAAATCTGGTGTGATGCCGAATGTATCGAGCACCTGATCGAGCATTTGCCGATGCTGTGCCGTTACTGTAACGAGCGGCTCGATTGTATCAGGATACTTTTGCAGTTCAAGAACGAGGGGCGCCATTTTGATTGCTTCGGGGCGCGTCCCGAAAATCGTCATCACTTTCCATTTTTTCGCCACTTCTGATCAACCCGCTTTCTTATTTTGTTCCGAACAGGCGGTCTCCGGCATCGCCGAGACCCGGGACGATATATCCTTTTTCATTAAGCTTCTCGTCAAGTGCCGCAATGTATATGTCCACATCCGGATGGGCTGCTTGCAAAGCTTCTACCCCTTCAGGTGCTGCGATGATGCACATAAACTTGATTTTGTTCGCGCCGCGCTTTTTAAGTGAATTGACTGCTTCGATTGCTGAACCGCCTGTCGCAAGCATTGGGTCCACAACAATCATTTCACGTTCTGAAACGTCTGAAGGCATCTTGAAGTAGTATTCCACCGGCTGAAGCGTTTCTGGATCACGATATAATCCGATATGTCCGACTTTAGCTGCTGGAATCAGTTTCAATACCCCGTCGACCATGCCGATGCCTGCACGAAGAATCGGTACGATGCCAAGTTTTTTTCCGGCAAGAACATTGGACTTCGCCATTTGCACAGGCGTTTCCACATCGATTTCCTGAAGCGGAAGCTCGCGCGTGATTTCAAAGGCCATCAACGTCGAAATTTCATCGACCAATTCACGAAACTCTTTTGTTCCAGTTGACTTGTCGCGGATGTACGTCAGTTTATGCTGAATCAGCGGATGATCAAAAACGAATACTTTTCCCACAGTATATCTCTCCTTTATTCATACATTTTCCTAAACAGTATAACAGAAAATATATGCCGCGAGAGCCTGTGCCAAGCATTGGCATTATTCAGTCATCTTTTCAGGCAAAATAAAACCGGAGCCCTTAGCCCCGGTTACAGCAAATGCGCTTCGTCGATCGGCATCGGGCGGTAAAATAAAAACCCTTGCGCAACGGTGCAACCCATTTCGAGTAGCTGGAGACGGTCTTGTTCTGTTTCAACTCCTTCTGCAACTGCACGCAGCCCAAGATTCCCCGCCAATTGAATGATCGTTTGAATCACAGCATACGTTCCCCGCTCATCCATATTAGCAATAAACGAACGGTCGATTTTAATTTCCTCTACAGGCAGCTTTTGCAAATAACTAAGCGACGAATAACCGGTTCCAAAATCGTCGATCGACGTGGAGAATCCATGTTTCGTCAATTGCTTGAAAACCACAGAAGCCGTCTCAATGTCCACGACGCCGATGCGTTCTGTAATTTCAAGCTGAATCCATTTGGCGTCTATGCCGAATCCATTTGTTTTATCGACTAAATACGGAATAAATGAATGATGGAAAAAATGATCTGCCGATATATTGACCGCCACTTGCCTAAGCGGCAAGTCCTGTTCCTGGCGCTTTTTCAGCCAGGACAGTACTTGGGTAAGCACATGCTGCTCTAGTTCGCGGATCTTGCCGTTTTTTTCGGCGGCCGGTATGAACAGTGCTGGTGAAATATCTCCCAACTCCGGTGATTTCCAACGGGCAAGCGCCTCGAAGCCGATGATCTCACGGCTTTCCAGCTCTACTTTCGGCTGAAGATACACGCTGATTTCCTTGCGTTTTAATGCAGCAGTCAGCTCATTGGCTATGCGAAGGTCACGCATCATGATCTCGTCTTGTTCACTTTCAAAATAGCGGATTGCCTCGCCTGTACGTTCTTTCGAATTCGACAGCGCACTGTCTGCACAGCGAATCAGTTCTTCTGCATTTTGCTGCGTAGGAGTAACAACAGCTACGCCCACTTTAATCGTCAAGAACAAATCCATTTCGCCGATAGAGACCGGTTCTCTCAAACTCTTTAAAATATACTCCAGCTGTTCAGGCGCGCTTACTAGCGGCATCGTGCTATACAGCGCAAGTGTGGAATCAGAGAAACGGGCAATCAATTTTTCCTCCAGCCCTTTCTCAGCCACCAGACGGCGACCAAGTTCGCGGATCAATTCATTGCCGGCATGATGTCCGTACTGGTCGTTGATTTTGACAAGTTCGTCAGCAGAAAGGAATGCTACAATTCCTTCTCTGCCTGTTGTCAGCAACTGCATCAGTTCTGTACGGAAATAATGGCGGTTCGGCAAACCAGTTTCTTCGTCGATATACGCA
>JASKZU010000329.1 GCA_030147455.1 Planococcus sp. (in: firmicutes)
CGCCTGAAGCGCAGGTTCCGGTATGAACAGGATCAACTGGATATTCATTCTTTAAATGACATCAATACTCTTTTATCTACAAGCTCAAACGCTGGACCGGTTAACGGTCCAGCGTTTTTTATTTTATAAAGAAACCGGTTGGAAACGGGAAAGAATCATATCTGTTCCGTCTGTTCTGCGAATGGCAAGCAAAGCGTAAATTTGCTCGATCGCTTTCATTAAAGCTTGCTGATTTTCTGCCACCAGGTTAAAACGCCCGAACATTTGTGAATAGGTCCCGGTCTGCTCGATCGTCTCACCTGCTGAACGATTGATGACGCTTGAAACTACTTCGGGCATTGCCTGTACTGAATCGAGCCCTTCGATAGTTGCTATCGTTCCCGGCCCAAGCAGAATCGGCAAATTGGCAGAGGGAAACGGCATCGGCGCGTGGTCAAACTGCTCGACCGGGTGGCTGGCGGTTTCGTTGCCGACTGAAAAGTCGAGCATCATCTCCAGCAAGTGGATGCCCGTCTGCCTGTAAATGATATGGTAATGCTGTTCGCCACTGAACCGGAAACCCATCTCGTACACATAGATACGTCCGCTATCGTATATCGTTTGAATAAAGACAAGCCCGTTTTCAATGCCGAGCGAGCCGATCATTTCCCTGACGTGCGGATCAACATCCCGGATATATTGCTCTTGATGTCGTGAAGGAAACAGCATCGCCACCGGCAGCGGCGGGTGTTCCTCCGACTGTTTATATGTATAGCGATCAGTCACAGCAGTCAAAACCAAGTGGCCATTGCGCGCTGAGTAAAATGCTTGGACGCCGATATCCGAATCGACAAAACGTTCAAGCATGATTTTTCCGGAACCCGATTCCTCAGCTGCTTTTTGCACGCCCTGCTTCATCGCTTCGGCGTCATAGCAGACCGTGATTCCTTTGCTGGCATAGCTGTCGACCGGTTTAACGATGACCGGGAATTCCACTTCGGGCAAGCAGCCGGGCTGCGATGGATCGCAGGCATACTGGTCGATGACCGGCACGCCGAATGTGCGGCAATAATCTTTAAAGCGGTCTTTATGGGACGTGATGGCCAGCTGGTCAAGAGTTGCATAAAACGGCAAGCCTAATTTTTTGCACAATGCTACAGCGTGCCACGTATTGATATCATCAAAAGCCGTAAATACTCCATCAATTTGCTCCTGCTTGCCAAGCTGCACCAGCTGGTCGATAGCTGATGTGCTGATGTTGAACGATCGATCGGCCACTTTTTTAGCCGGCGAGCCTACCGCGTTATCGGTCACAATCGTATATAAGCCGATGCGTTTGGCTGTTTCTACGACATCCACCATATGAAACGTGCCGCCTAGAATCAAGATTTTCTTTTTGCCCATTAAAAATCCTCCGTTTCTTTACTCCGCTCGCCATTCGGCTGCGACAAATCGTTCAACTGATTGGAGTCGTATGCGAAACCATCCAACTATCGTCTGTCCGGCTAAAATATGCGGTAATTTTATAGCCATTTCCTGCTGGTGCCAGGATGCCTTCTGCTCCAGGCTGATTGTTGACTTTGGCGTTCCCGCAGACAAGGCGGACCGGTTTGCCTCCGCTATTTTCCACAAAAATCTCCACTTCGTCATTGAATTTATGAGTCGGGGCTGGAGGCAGTTTGACCACTTGCGCTTCTCCAGCGCTTTTTTGGTTGACCGTAATGCGCGGCTCTTCTTTCATATCAAGCGGCGAGCGTCCTCCTTCCGGCACGTACTGGTGCAAGCGGCCGTTGAACAGGATGCTTGTCGAGTCATACTGATATTCTTCGCTGTAAAGTGAAGTGATCGAGGCGAGCCCGCCTTCTACACCGTCTGCCGGTTTGGCAAGAAGCGGTTCGATGATGCTGAGTCCTGAAGCATAATCCAGCAGCACGTTGGCATAGCCGTTGTTTTCAAAATAACTGTGATTGATGCTTCCGGAATAAGCGGGCGTCGTATTGATGGCGCCGCTGCCGATATGAATGCCTGCTATGCCGTTCGAATCAAAATTGCCTCCTTGGATATGGTGCCCGTAAAGGCCGCGCACCATCAAGCCGGTTGCCGCATTGCCGACAAAATGGCAATCGTAAATGCCGTACACATTGTTGTCACTGCCACGATCAGTCTGCAATCCGCATCCTAGATGGATTTTATAGGGACTGCCGGGAAATACCGCTCCTGTCAGCGGTGGTGACACGGTGATGCTGTTAGGCCCGACTTTATCGATGTGGTGCACCGATCCTTCGCCAGACCCGATCTTGAAATAAGCGCCGACATGGACATTGCGTGCCGCAGGATCCAACTTTAAAAATGAAATGGTTTTGCCTTGCCCTGAAGCACCTGTACCTTCGATCACCGAACCGTTTTGGGAAAACTGGCACAGCCGGTCGAACACGCATAAATTGTTGTTGCCTTCTCCTAAAATCTGCAGCCCATGTACAGCCCCCCACGTAAAAGCAGCGCCCGAAAACAGTTTGTCGCGGATATCGCTTGCCACCATGCACACTTTTACATGCTGGACATAGCCGTTTTCCGGATCTGTGCCCATAAATTGAATTCCCTTGACCGCTCCGCTTCCCCCTCGCATACGGACAAGAAAATCCATCGGTTCTGATGGCACAACGCGCGTCGTTTCTGCGCTGTGCCCGATCCATGAAACAGCAGCTGCCGCGCCCCATTCAGGCACTTCAACCGGGCCGCTGATGCGGTAAACGCCAGGCGGGAAAAACAGCGTGCCGCCTTTGCTCGTGCCGTATGCGGCATCGATCGCTTTTTGCAGCGCTTTGCGGTCATCTGCCTTGCCATCCCCGCGGGCGCCGTACGATTTGACGTTATACAATTGATCTGCCGTTTTTTTAGGGCTCCACATTTCCCGGACAATATCTTCTTTTCCGCGTGGAGGCAATTCCGTCTCTCTCGGTTTTTTCCAAAATGACATGATGGAGCCGCTCCTTTATGCTGCAAAGTGTGTAAAGCCAGTGTACAAAAGCAATGTTAAAAAAAGGTTAAAAGATATAATGAAAAGCAGTTTTCGGAATGCCTGCCGAGGCTTCCAAAAACTGCTTGTCTACTTTATTTGGCTGATTTCCCATGGCTTGTGGCAGTTTAGTAAAATACCGAAGCACGGAACGAAGCTGCCGGATTTGCCACGTGGGCATCCCATACTTTTGTCGCCTTATCGGCGGGAAGCGGGCGGCTGAAGTAATAGCCTTGCCCAATTACCTCGTATTTACGCATCAAGTCGACTTGCTCGACCGTCTCCAGTCCTTCGACTACGATGTGAGTGCCAAGGTTTTTGCCCAGCTCAATAATCGTTGCAAGAATAGCCATGCTGCGCTCGTTATCAAGCACTTCATCAACGAGCGACTTGTCAATTTTCAGCGTATCGATTTGCATATTCTTAACGGCATTCAGCGAAGAATAGCCTGTCCCGAAATCATCAATAGCCAGTTTAACACCGATACTTTTTAGTTCCTGCAGCAATTCATTCGCCGAATCTGTATCGAGCATCACGCTTTCGGTGATCTCAATTTCCACACAATTCGCCGGAATACCTGTTTCTTTCAAAATGAGCGCCACTTTTTTCGCGAACTCAGAATCTCTGAACTGGCTTGGGGATACATTGACCGAAATATGGACGTCTGGCCGATTTGTCTTACGCCAAACCTTCAATTGCTCGCATGCTTCTCTCAGCACCCATTCACCGATCGCATGAATCGCCCCGGATTCTTCTGCCACTGGGATGAATTCTGCCGGCGACACTGCACCCAGTGCCGAATTCCAGCGAAGCAGCGCTTCGAACCCAATGATTTGGCCATTTACCAGTTCCACTTGCGGCTGATAGTGGACGCTGAATTCACCGTTCA
>JASKZU010000022.1 GCA_030147455.1 Planococcus sp. (in: firmicutes)
CCGCGCATCGTCATGCACATATGCGCGGGATCAAAAAACCGGGATCGAAAACTGTTACTGCGGTTGCCAGAGGTTTGTTCCAGACAGACGACATCAAACGTTCTGAAGTAATTACGTATATCAACATGAACTCATAAACTATAGAAACAGGTGAAAAAATGGCACACACAGAATATATTATCATTCGGGCAAAAGAAGACGGCGTTAATGTGATCGGTTTAACGCGCGGCAATGACACAAAGTTTCACCATACAGAAAAGCTGGACCGCGGCGAAGTGATGATAGCCCAATTCACAGAACATACTTCTGCCATGAAAATTCGTGGACAAGCAGAAATCCATTCGGCGCATGGCGTCATTGAAAGCGACGCGAAAAAATAAGCGTTAATGGTGAAGGCTATACGGCCAATATGGTATAATATATGGTATGGCTAACCTACGAATGGAGCAGGCAGTATGAACGGACAACAAATACAATCCAAATTAATCTCCATGGAAATTGACGTTCTGCAGGCAGTTCGTCAACGGACACTTGACCAGTGGACAGATGGGCCGTATGTCAAAGACTCCCGTCTGTTTTTCTTGCTGCTGCCGTATTTCAACGGAGAGCAATGGTCAACCAAATTGGAGACGAGCGCAAATACGGTAGCAATCGTCTATGCGGCTCTTCACGCTCACGATAAAGTAAAAGAAGAAATGCCGATCAGCAAAGAGCAGCAGTTGACGGTGCTGGCCGGCGATTTGTACAGCGGCATTTATTATCAAATGCTCGCGAAACTTAAAAATGTCGACATGGTTCAAAAGCTGGCGACTGCGATTATTCAAGTAAGCGAAAAAAAAGCATCGTTCTATGAACACCGGATCCAAACTACCGAAGAAGTAGAGGAAACGGTCAAAGTAATCGAGACAGCATTGCTGAGTGCTTTTTACCAAGCGAACAATTTCAGCCATTACCGGGAGCTGATGGAATATTCGCTGTTGTTCCAACGCTATACATGCGAACTCGAAGCATTGAAATCTGGCAAGTTCAGTTATATCCTTAATCTTTTAAACGGGACGCTCAAACACCCTTCATTTATTGAACAATGGCTGTTAGGGCGGCTGGATGCGCTAAGCGACCAAATTCTTTCTGCAGCAGCAGATTGCCAATTGGACTTTGAAGTGAAAGCCACATTGCTCGACCAAATTATTCCGCATCAGCATAACGCTGAGCAGCTGACACGAGAAGGATGACGATGATGCAAAAAACAAAAGAACAGCGCGTACACGAAGTGTTTGAAAAAATCTCCGGAAATTACGACCAGATGAATTCAGTGATCAGTTTTCAGCAACATAATAAATGGCGCAAAGATACCATGCACAAAATGCAGGTTCCTGCAGGCGCTGCATGCATCGACGTCTGCTGCGGGACGGCAGACTGGACAATCGCGCTAGGTGAGGCTGTAGGGCCGACAGGAAGCGTTGTCGGGCTGGATTTCAGCCAAAACATGCTCAACGTGGGGCATGGCAAGGTCAAGCACTTGCCGCAAATCGAATTGGTGCAAGGCAATGCAATGTCGTTGCCGTACCCAGACAATTCATTTGATTTTGCTACAATCGGTTTTGGTTTGCGCAATGTGCCGGATTATGAACAAGTGCTTTCTGAGATGCACCGTGTACTGAAGCCGGGCGGCATGATTGTGTGCCTCGAAACTTCGCAGCCTGAAAGCTTCTTGTTCAAGCCGTTTTTCCGGGTATACTTCCGGTTTATCATGCCGGTTTTCGGAAAACTGTTTGCAAAAAGCTATAAAGAATATTCCTGGCTGCAGGAATCGGCTAAAACTTTTCCTGGAATGCGTGAACTTGCTGGACTTTTCAGCAAAGTCGGCTTTAGCAAGGTGAAATACAAGCCATATTCAGGGGGCGCCGCTGCGCTTCATATGGGATTGAAAAAGTAAACAAGCGGGAGAAGGTTATGAAGTGGAAAAGATGAAGTTGAAATTGCTCTATTCCGACCTGAAACCGGAGTTAGAATTAATCGAAAAAGAATTGGAACAGGCAGTGGATTCCGAGTCCCTTCTATTAAATGAAGCTTCTCTTCATTTATTGCAGGCTGGAGGAAAACGAATCCGCCCTGTTTTTGTTTTGCTTGCCGGGAAATTCGGCGATTACAATTTGGAACTGCTGCGTAAAGTGGCTGTACCACTCGAATTGATTCATATGGCATCGCTCGTGCATGATGATGTGATAGATGACTCCGAAATTCGCAGAGGCCGCCCGACAGTGAAGTCTGAATGGAATAATAGTGTAGCCATGTATACAGGAGATTTTATATTGGCGAGAGCTTTAGAACGAATCACCGAAATCGGCACCCCAAAAATCCATGATGTGCTGTCAAAAACGTTGATTGAAGTTTGCCGCGGAGAAATTATCCAAATCGATCATAAATATCAGCTCGACCAAAGCTTGCGTGATTATTTGCGGCGCATTAAGCGAAAAACCGCATTGTTGATTTCCTCTAGCTGCGAGCTCGGAGCGCTGGTTTCGGGGACTGATGAAAAAACAGCCGCCCATCTGCGCCGCTTTGGATACTTTATTGGCATGTCGTTCCAGATTATCGACGATATCCTCGATTTTACAGCAAGCGACCAAGAGCTTGGAAAACCTGCAGGCAGCGATTTTATCCAAGGCAATATTACGCTTCCTGTCCTATTTGCTCGAAAAGACGCAGAAATTTACCAGATGCTCAAAGACAATCTGAAAAAAGATGTTTCGGACGAGCAAAGAATGGCAATCGTCCAGACAATCCGCAGCAGCTCGGCAATCGATGAAGCCAAGCGGATGAGTGAGCTTTATCTTGATAAAGCGCTGCGTGAGCTCGACCATCTGCCAAAAGGCAATGCCACCAAAACGATGCGCAAAATTGCGTTCTTTATCGGCAAGCGAAAGTTTTAGTTTGCAGTTGACAAATAAGTGGACAATGATAGTATTTTTTAAGGTGGGCAAAAAGCCCGAGCTTTCTAACAGAGGAGTGTTCAATCATGGAAAAAACATTTTTAATGGTCAAACCTGATGGCGTTCAGCGCAACGTAATCGGTGAAATCGTTTCACGTTTTGAGAAAAAAGGGTATCATTTGGCAGGCGCTAAATTGATGCAGATCCCAACTGAACTTGCTGAAGAGCATTATGGCGAGCACAAAGAACGTCCATTCTTCGGAGAATTGGTTGAATTCATCACTTCTGGCCCGGTTTTCGCAATGGTATGGGAAGGCGAAAACGTCATTTTGACTGCACGTCAAATGATGGGAGCAACAAACCCTAAAGATGCGGCTTCAGGAACAATCCGCGGCGACTTCGCCGTTACTGTCGGCAAAAACATCATTCACGGTTCGGATTCAGCAGAGAGCGCCGAGCGTGAAATCGGCTTGTTCTTCAAAGAAGAAGAATTGGTATCTTACGAAAAAACAATGAACAGCTGGGTCAACTAATCCCACGAAAAAGCAACCGCATCTGCGGTTGCTTTTTTTTTCCAATAACTGCATACAAACTTCAATAATCATTGTAAGCGGTTACTTTTACGCTCTTTGGCTTTCATGCCACGTGGATATTTAGTTTTCTGTAATTTTAGGATAGAATTGAACAAATGCCCTATGGTATAGTGGTACATAAATACTTTAGCACGTTGAAGGGAGAAAGCGTATATGCGTTATTTGACAGCAGGAGAATCTCACGGTCCACAATTGACCGCTATTATAGAGGGGTTGCCGGCCCAATTGCCTTTAACGGCAGAGTTAATTAACAAAGAACTTAAACGCCGGCAAGGCGGCCACGGCCGCGGCAGAAGAATGCAGATTGAGAAAGATACAGTGGAAATTGTTTCCGGCGTTCGCCATGGTAAAACACTTGGTTCACCCGTTGCGCTGGTCGTTAAAAATGACGACTGGAAGCACTGGACCAATATTATGGGCATTGAGCCGATTGAAGAAACAGACGAAGTCAAACGCCAGTTGACGCGCCCGCGTCCGGGGCATGCCGATTTGAACGGCGGCATGAAATATGGCCACCGCGACCTGCGGAATGTGCTGGAACGCTCATCAGCGCGCGAAACGACAGTTCGTGTAGCTGTCGGCGCAGTAGCCAAGCAATTGCTGAATGAACTGGGCATTAACATTGTTTCGCATGTGACCGAAATTGGCGGCATCCAAGTCGACCCGGCAAGCTATATGGGCAAAACAGCAGATGAGATTCGCGAGATCGTCGAAAACGATGCTGTCTACTGTGCAGATCCATCAAAAACGCAGGAAATGACGGATTTGATTGATGCCACAAAGAAAAATGGCGATTCTATCGGCGGTACTGTAGAAGTCATCGTAGAAGGAATGCCGGCTGGAATCGGCAGCTATGTCCATTATGACCGCAAGCTGGATGCAAAAATTGCAGCAGCCATCATGAGCATCAATGCATTCAAAGGCGTGGAATTTGGTTTAGGCTTTGAAATGGCGCGCCGTCCAGGCAGCGAAGTGCATGATGAAATCTTATGGGATGAAACAAATGGATACACACGAAACTCCAATAACTTGGGAGGCTTTGAAGGCGGTATGACGACGGGAATGCCGATTATCGTGCGCGGTGTCATGAAACCTATTCCGACGCTGTACAAGCCGCTTCAAAGCGTTGATATTGAAACTAAAGAGCCGTTCCAGGCAAGCATTGAGCGTTCGGATAGCTGTGCGGTTCCGGCAGCGTCGATTGTTGCGGAGCATGTAGTGGCCTTTGAAGTAGCCAACGCCTTGCTTGATCAGTTTGATGCAGATCAATTGCCGAGATTGAAAGAAAACATCGAAAGTTATAAATCATATACAAAGGAGTTTTAAGGGATGAAAGAACTGCGTGTAGAAGCAGAACAGCCTTATTCGGTGCATATCGGCCCTGATGCGATCCGTTTATTGTCAAGCGATTACCGGGATCGGCTGCTCGACGCCGACCACGTAGTAGTCATTGCCGACAGCCGGGTAGCTGAATTGCATCTTGACCGGTTGCTTGGACAACTTGCAGAATTCACTCCGAAAGTGCTGCAGGTGCCCGCAGGCGAACAAGCCAAGTCATCTGATGCCTTTCTTGAATGCCACCGCTTTTTATTGGCGGAAAACTGCTCGCGAAACACCGTTATTCTAGCTTTTGGAGGCGGCGCTGTCGGCGATTTGGCCGGTTTTGTCGCCTCAACCTTTATGCGGGGCGTGCCGTTTGTTCAAGTGCCGACAACGATACTTGCCCATGACAGCGCGGTAGGAGGCAAGACGGCTATCAACCATCCGCTAGGAAAAAATATGATCGGCACATTTTATCAGCCGATTGCTGTTGTTTACGACACCCGCTTTTTCGCGACGCTTCCGTTAAACGAAAAGCGCTCGGGAATGGCAGAAGTGATCAAGCATGCGTTTATTTCAAACAACGATTGGCTATCAGAGCTGCTGGCAATCTCGAATTTAGACGCAATGAGCGAAACTGAGCTGGCGGGCCATTTGGAAAAAGGCATTGCGGTTAAAGCTGCAATCGTTGAAGAAGATGAGTTTGAAGGCGGCGTCCGTAAATTTTTGAACTTCGGGCATACACTGGCCCATGCTATCGAAGCGCATTTGGGCTATGGCAAACTGACGCACGGGGAAGCGGTTGTGCTTGGCATGATTTATGCCTTGGAGCTATCAGAAGGCGTAGAACAAACCGATTTTCTGGACTGGGCAAAAACACACGGCTATCCGCTTGAATTGCTGTTGGAAATCCCGTTCGATTCGTTGCTGCCGTTTATGAAAAAAGATAAAAAGTCAACTGCATCTGCGATGAATTTTGTATTGCTGCGTTCCATCGGCCAGCCATACATGAAAAAAGTGGAAGAACACGACGCTCGGTCGGCGTACCAGCAACTGGGAATAACTATCAAGGAGATGATTTGATGATTCGAGGAGTCAGAGGCGCGATCACCATATCGAAAAATGACGCAGCTGAAATTTTAAAGGAAACACGCTGTTTGATTTTGGAAATGGCTAAAGAAAACAACATTCAACCAGACGAAGTGGCTTCTGTTATCGTATCGACTACAACGGACATCTCTGCAGCATTTCCGGCCAAAGCCGTACGGACAACAGAAGGCTGGACATATGTGCCGGTTATGTGTACGCACGAAATGGATGTACCTGGCAGCATGCCGCTGTGCATTCGCGTGATGATGCATGTCAACACGAAGCTTGCGCAGGATGAAATCCAGCATATTTACATGAACGATGCAGTAAAGCTGCGTCCCGATCTCTCGCAGAAAAGCCAGGTGAGCCAGACGTGAAAACAGAAGTGCTGATCATTGGCCTTGGACTGATTGGCGGATCTTTAGCAAAAGCGCTGCAGCGAAACGATGATATCCACGTAGCAGGTTACGACGCTGATGCACTGACCGCAAGAACCGCTTTTAAAATGGGCATCACCCAAAGTGCACCGCCGTCTCTTGAGCAGGCGGCCGCAACAGCGGATATCATTATCTTCGCGACCCCGGTCGGTGCCACAGTAAAATTGATGGAACGAAGCAAGTATTGGAAGTTGAAAGAAAGCGTGATTTTGACAGATACAGGCAGCACAAAAGCGCAAATCATGGAAGCGGCAGACAAGCTCGACCATGTATTCATCGGCGGGCATCCTATGGCAGGTTCGCATAAAAGCGGGATAGAAGCAGCCAAGGAAGTACTGTTTGAAAATGCCTTTTATATCTTGACGCCCGGCGAACGCGCCTCAAAAAGCGACGTGGACCGGTTGACGTCCCTTCTTTCGGTGACCAAAGCAAAAATCAAAGTGCTGGAAGCGGCAGATCATGACCATATGACGGCTATTGTCAGCCATTTCCCCCACTTGATCGCGGCGGCCCTTGTGCATCAACTGGATGCGGAAACGCAATTTCCGTTTGCCCGCCAGCTGGCGGCCGGCGGATTTCGCGATACGACCCGCATCGCTTCGGCCAACCCGGACATGTGGCGGGATATTACGACGCAAAACAACGAAATGATCGTTCACCAGTTGGATCATTGGATGAAGCAGATGAACGGGCTCCGTGAATTGCTCCAAAAAAATGAACCGGAGCCTATTCACGATTTTTTC